>JAIFKL010000356.1 GCA_020049595.1 Desulfobacteraceae bacterium | reverse complement strand
GAAAAAGCTTTCACTTTATCCATAATTTCATTCTGCGCGCTGACAAAAATAACGGGAATGTCTCGTGTGCGCTCATCGCTTTTCAACTGCTCGCATACCTCGTAACCGGACATATTCGGCATCATAATATCGAGCAGAATCAGGTCCGGCGGTGCGCCTTTTGCCGCAGCCAATGCCCGTGCGCCGTCAGGCACGGGACGCACCATATATTCCCGATTTGCCAGTATCTCCGCGAGCAGGCGCAGATTGGCGGGTATGTCGTCAACAACTAAAATACTTGTTTTTGTGATCGTCATTGTTGAGTCTCCGGTTTCCGAATCGGTGGCCGAAATGAAATTTTGCAGAGTAAAACGGGTTTGAAACCCGTTCTGCTTACTTTATCTCAGTAAAACGGGTTTATCTGTTTTTAGCCCGGCCGTTCTACTTTATCAAAGCGAGAATACTGTCATAGTCAAAATTGTCAACCGACTGCTTGAGCGCATCAGCCAGCGGCGCATTGTGAAGCCGGACTGCCGCCAGCGTCTCTGCGATCAGGTCTGTGTTCACTATTTCTAAGGAGCGTTCCAGATTTTTCAGTATGTCTGACGGCAAAGCCCGAAGCGCCGCCGGCGTCAGTACATCCTCGTCGGGCTTTTGCGCTTCAGTTTTTTCAGCGTTGTCTTCATAAATATAACGCACGCCGAGATGTTTCGCCATCATATCAAAAATTTCAATTTCTTTAAAAGGCTTACGCAAAAAATCATTGCAGCCTGCGGACACGACAACAACCTGTTCTTCTTCAAATGTGCTGGCGGTCAGGGCGATAACAGCGGTTGCCTGTCCTTTTGTTTCCGCTTTGATGCGTTTGGTGGCTTCGTATCCGTCCATGACCTGCATCCGCATATCCATCCAGATCAGATGCGGTTCCCAACTTTTCCACATTTCAACAGCCTGCTTGCCGTTTTCCGCCTCCCGGAGTTCAAAACCGAGCGGATTCAGCAGTTGTACGAGCAGACGGCGGTTGGTCTCTCTGTCGTCCACAATCAGGATGCGCCAGCGGGGCTGATCCGGTGCCAGCGCAATCACCCGGCGGGAAGTCTGCGCAGACCTGACCTCCGCGCCGTCCGCCATCGGCGCGGCAATATCGAATTTGAACAGGCTTCCTTTGCCCGGCGCGCTGCTGACGGTCATATCGCCGCCCATCATTCGGACAAATTTGCGGCTGATAGTCAAGCCCAGTCCCGTGCCTTCCTGAGAATTTTTTCCGCTTGCGGTCTGAACAAACGCGTCAAACAGCGTTTTCACTTCATCGGGACTGATGCCGGGACCCGTGTCTTCCACCTCGAATATCAGATTCACGGTAAGCGAGTCATCTTTTTCCTCAAAACCCCGGGCCCCGACCCGCACGGATATGCCGCCTTCCGCTGTAAATTTGATGGCGTTGTTGAGCAGATTAATCAGCACCTGACGCAGACGCAGCTCGTCAGTTCGGAGATATTGCGGCACATCCGGCGTATGCTCAAAAAGAAGTTGCAGATGCTTCTGCTCCGCCCGCAGCCGGCACATATCTTCCACATCGTGAAGCAGAGCGTAGAGATCGAAATTCTGTTCGTTCAGCGTGAGCCTTCCCGCTTCAATCTTGGACATATCCAGCACATTGTTGATGAGATTCAGGAGATGTTCGCCGCTGCGGCGGATAACTGCAAGATTTTCCCGTTGCACTGTGTCAAAATTATCTCCCCGATAGAGCAGTTGCGAAAAGCCGATGATGGCATTTAAGGGCGTCCGCAGTTCATGACTCATGTTTGAGAGAAAATCGCTTTTGGCCCTGTTTGCGGCGTCTGCGGCGATTTTGGCTTCTATCAGAGATTGTTCAACCTTTTCACGCTCTTTAATCTCATATTCCAACTCGCTGTTTTTCTGATTCAGAACTTTAATCTGTCTGTCCCGGAAACTTTTGAACAGATAAAAAACGCCGATGCCTGCAAACAATGCGATGATGTGAATAACTGTCAGACTTCGCTTTGCTTTCTCGGCGGCATTCATGTATGTTTCCGCGGGAATGGTCACGCTGATGCCCCCGCGTATCTCATCTAATTTATATCCCTGTTCCGCGTGGCATGGCAGACATGCCTGTTTGACAAGCAGCGGCGCCATGTATTTGTAAATCTGCTCTGTTTGAAGCAGTTCCAGCACTTCTTTTTTCCCGGCTTCAAACCCGGTCAATGCCTTTGTCTCCCATTCATCTGCCTTGTTTGCGGGTCTGATAGGATTCAGGCTGGTGATATGATATTGGATATTGCTTTCTTCTTTCGCAATTTCGGCAATTTGGCGCGTCATAAACGCGGGATTGATTTTTGTCATCCGCAAACCTTCGGTTGAAACAATATCCCGGTTCGGCGCTTTCAGATAGGGATTCGGCTGCGTTTTTTCCGTAACCGGCACATACACGCCGCCGTGGCGGGCGTTCCAGAGCCGGGTGGTTTCAATTTCGCTGAAAAAAGAGCGTCCGATGCTGTTCACGATTTGGACGGTATTTTCTTCAACTGTCCGAATATTCCAGAAA
The DNA here is from genome assembly GCA_020049595.1 of Desulfobacteraceae bacterium. Taxonomy (GTDB): domain Bacteria; phylum Desulfobacterota; class Desulfobacteria; order Desulfobacterales; family JAIFKL01; genus JAIFKL01. Next base: position 3,941 of record JAIFKL010000356.1, on the reverse strand, counting down.
AGTGAATACGCAACAACGGCAGTCCATAAAATGACGGGCAAAAAAGCATAGATTTTGTTTTTCATAAGTTCTCCATTCCGGAAACTATTAATAAAAAACTGAATTATTATTATATTATATCTTTCAAAGATGTTTGTGTCAACTTCTAAAAAACAGAAGTTGGAAGTTCTTCAGACCGTTCTTTGATTTCAATTTTTATATTTTCTTCTTTACAGTACAAGTAAAAAATGGTAATTTTAGATAGTTACATAAGACATTTCCGCCCATCTATCGGTGAATAAAAATATGACAGAAAATTTTTTTCAAAATACAGAAATGTCCTTTTATATTGAAATTGCGGATGCAGAACTTTTCTCTATCCTGGAAAAATACACAAATGACTTGCTCAGGGAATTTTTGGCATCCGGCAAATGTCAATTTCCTCACTGCTTTTGCTCTGACAGTATCGCAGATGTCTCAAATCCGAAATCGCTCGAATGCTTCACGAGAGACATCGAAAAGCGAGATATGGGAGCAAAACAGAAAGCCGCGCTGCGCCTCCTGCAAGGCTTGAACGCCAAGCGTCATGGACAGACAGATTCGGCGATTTCTTTTTTCAAAGAAAGTCTCGATGAGCAAAAGCGAAGCGGCGATACCGACTCTCAAGGCTTATTGTTTCATGCCCTTGCCAGATGCCATGAGCAAAAAGGAGAACTCGAACAGGCAAAATTATATTTTCTCTCATGTATTGACTCGCTTGGAAAACATCAGCAGCTTGTTGCAAAATTCACCTGCGAACTGTGCAGAATCCTCCGAAAGCTTGAAAACTGGGACATCCTTGAAGCTGTCGGAAACAAATCGCTCTCTTTAAATCAGACTTGCGGAAATATCATCGAATGTGCGGCAATTTACGGCTTTCTCGCAGATGTTGCCCTGCACAAACAGCAATGGGAGACATCGGCTCAATTGGCTCATAACGCTTTGCATACATTGGATAAAATCAAAAGCGAGGTATGCGAAGATGCGCTTCTCTCCGCCGCGGCCCGGGACAACACCCGGCTGACCTCGGCAAAAGCATTTCGGGGACTGAATCAGCCGAAAAAAGCCCTTGATATTTTGGAGCGAGCCAGAACAGAAGGCGATGCAGCGCTGAATCCGAAACTGTATGCCGAGATTTTAGAATTGCTCCGCAGCCTTTATCTTGAGCAGGAAGAATATCTCACCGCATTTCGAGTAAAGCAGGAGAAATTTGCGCTGGAATACCGCTTCGGTTTTCGGGCGTTTATCGGCGCGGGAAAATTGCAGACTCGGAATACTATGTCCGAAAATTATCTTCCATGTCGTGAGAGAGAGTTAAACGCTCTGCTCGAAAAAATCGCTCAAAATGACTGCAAGCTGATTGTGATGCACGGAACTCCGGGAGCCGGTAAAAGTTCGCTTTTGCACGCAGGATTAGAACCGGCATTGAAGCAGAAACTCTTTGACGGGCGCGGGGTTTTGCCGGTGATAATGTCGGATACAACTCGCACACGGGAAGCGGGCATTTTTGATGAATTGCAGAGAAATACTATACAAAATTTTTTGACTGTACTGATTTTTGATCAGTTCGAGCAGTTTTTTTCCGCCAATCCCGAATCAGATAAACGAAAGGCGTTCTACATTTTTCTCTCTGAATGCCTCCGTAAGCCTTCTGTGAAAGTAATTCTGTCGCTGCGGGAGTCCTATCTGCATCATCTGCTGGAGTTCGGCAGAATGGCGGATTTGCAGGGAATCTGGGACGACATTCTCAGTAAAAAAACTCGCTGTTATGTCGGAAATTTTAGCATCAGCGAGGCTGAATTCCTCATTGAAAGTCTCTCTCACGGTATATATCAACAAGACATGATTGAAAAAATCGTGCAGGATATAGCAAAAGTATCCGGAGAAATATCTCCTCTTGAGTTGCAGGTCTTTTGCTCTCAGTTGGAATCCTTGAAAATCAGCGAGTTGAGCGCATATAACGAGGAAAAACTGAGCGAGGCAATTCTACAGGAAGTCATTCGGGATTGCGGAAAGAAAAATGAGAATACCGCATACATGATCTTGTATCATCTCACAGATGAAAGAGACATCCGCCTTTTCAAAACCCGGTCTGAGCTATTCAACATATTAAAAAGCTTGGACATTGAAATCGGAGAAGCAGAATGGAACGCTGTCTTGGAAATACTCACAGGTTCAGGCGTTCTGCTTTGCTTTCCCGAACACCCTTCCGAAAGATACCGCCTCCTGAATGACAGGCTGGCAGCTTTTATTCGCAAAGGAAAAGCAAAAGAAATTTTACTCGGACTTGAAGCCCGAAAAAAAGAAAAACTCATCGGCGTACTACTTGCCGAAAGCGCGGAGTATCAGGCAAAACTTGCTGAATTTAAACAACTGCTCGAAAATTGTCTTTCCTTTTTTCTTTCCAATGATGATCTGGGCGCATTGCTCGCGGGCTTGAAAGCCGGCAAACTCTCAAAGGAGATAAAACTCTCCGAAGATTTGAAGCATCAGATGATCGCTGTGCTGCGAAAAGTCGTTTACGGGGTTCGTGAGACAAACCGGCTTCAAGGGCATCTGCTCGGCGTCAGGAGCGTAGTTTTCAGTCCTGAGGGGAGACGGATCGTTTCAGCGAGCGATGATAACACCGTCCGGGTCTGGCGCACGGAAGATGGGAGAGAACTCGCTGTATTAAAAGGACATAGCGATTCGGTCTATGCTCTGAGCGTTCATCCTGAGGGCGAGATATTGGCTTCAGGCGGCGCAGACAGAAGCATCCGCTTGTGGCGTCTCGGCGAGAGCAAGGAAATTCGGACATTGCAGATGCGTTCCGGCGCGGTTTACAGCCTGAGTTTTCATCCTGACGGTAAGACATTGGCTTCAGGAGGCGAAGACCGCCGCATCCGATTGTGGAATGCGGAAAACGGTCGTAAAATCAGAACATTGAAAAAACATGCCGGTTCGGTTTACTGCCTCCGGTTCAGCAGAGACGGCAAGATGTTAGCTTCGGGCGGCAACGACCCTGTCATCCGGCTCTGGAATACGGAAAACAACAAAATTCTCCGCACGTTCAAAGGTCATACCGGCGCTGTTATGAGTCTTGCTTTCACTCCCGACGGTAAAGTTTTGGCTTCGGGCAGTTCTGACAGCACGGTGAAGCTTTGGAACTTGGAATACGGCTCTGAAATCAGGACATTGGAAGGACATTCCGCGCCGGTGAGCAGCCTTGCTTTTACTCCTGACGGAAAGATTTTGGTATCAGGAAGCTTTGACAACACCGTGAAGATATGGAATGCTGCTGACGGCTTTGAAATCAATACATTGCAGGGGCATTCCGGCGCGGTTTTCGGCTTAGATTTTCATCCTGACGGCACATGGCTCGCGTCCGGCGGATCCGACGCTGCCATCCGCTTGTGGAACATGAATCGCTGCGCGGCAGTCAAAGTATTAAACGGGCATTCCAATCAGGTTTACAGCCTTGTTTTCAGCCCCGACAGCAAGATATTGGCTTCAGGATAGAAAATTGGAAGGACACAGCAGTTATATTTTCAGTCTCAGCTTTTCTCATGACGGCAAAGTGTTGGCTTCGGGAAGCTTTGACAGCACGGTGCGGCTCTGGGACGTAGAAGCCGGAAAAGAAACCGGACGACTTGAAGGGCATTCAGGACCGGTCTTCAGTATCGCTTTTCATCCCCAGAGCAGGCTATTGGCTTCGGGAGGCGAAGACCGCATCATTCGCCTGTGGGACACCGACACCGGCGAAGTCGTACAAGCCATGAAAGGACATTCCAATTCGGTGTTAAGTTTGAGCTTCAGTCATAGCGGAAAATTTTTGGCTTCAGGGAGTTCGGATAAAAGCATTCGGCTCTGGCGTCTTGAAGACGGAAAACAAGTCAAGATGTTGAAGAGTCATTCCGGTTCGGTTTTTTGTCTCAGTTTCAGCC
>JAIFKL010000360.1 GCA_020049595.1 Desulfobacteraceae bacterium | reverse complement strand
ATAAAGAATATAAGACGTTCCGTGCAAAAGTATTTCAATTTCTCAATCATGCTGATGACTATGCTGACGAATTTAAGACATTGACGGTTGAAAAATTCCCGATAATTTACGCATAATTTGTGCCAATAAAAACCAAAAGTGGATCACTATAATTAGGAAAAATATCGGATTCTGTAAGATATGTCAATAAAAAGAAATTTTCAGATACAGCGTCTATCTCTCATTTCAATTCGGAGTGCTGAAACGATTTGAAAAATCGTTCTACAAGTAAAACGACTTTGTAAGTCGTTTTGTGTCTGTGCTGAACGGAGTTGCTGAAACGATTTGAAAAATCGTTCTACAAGTAAAACGACTTTGCAAGTCGTTTTGTGTCTGTGCTGAACGGAGTGCTGAAACGATTTGGAAAATCGTTCTGCAAGTAAAACGACTTTGTAAGTCGTTCTGTGTCTGTGCTGAACGGAGTTGCTGAAACGATTTGGAAAATCGTTCTACAAGTAAAACGACTTTGCAAGTTGTTTGGGCAGGGATGCAGAGTTAGCGTATCCCGGCGGCGTACCGGACGGAGGGATAAAGCCTGCTGCACGCTCACCTTGCTATTTAGTCGGTATAAAAAATATTCAATTATTTCAAATTTTTATCTATGATATTTTATCTTTGCCGAAAACAGAAGTTGCAAAAAGAGGTAGTGGTATAAAAGAGGTGACTTCCCGGCTTGAAAACAATGCCGGGGATGTCAAACTGTCAACTTTGCACAGAATAGCATCAGGTCTGAATTTACAGTTAAATATAGGTTTAAGCACCGTATTATAATTTTTTCGGAATAAAAACTGATGTCCTACAGCAAAAAACAGCGGAAAAACAAGTCATATCGAACGGTTCAACAATACAGTGCCTCAGAGAATTTCCCGGTTCGTCCGAAAAACGCTTTCCTTTTCAAAAAAACTTGAGAATCATATAGGAGCAATACTACTTTTTATTCATCATTATAACGCTTCGATTAAAAAAGAAATCACCAATACTATATGACTACCTAAAATTTGTGTCCATTCGTGGCTGAATAACGGAGGCATTTATTTTTTACCACGAATAGACACGAATTTTTCACGAATGAAAATCACGAATATTGTAAAGGACTGCCGACTCATGAACCCGCAATTCTGTCAAGTTTTGCCACCGATTCAATATGATAAGTATGCGGAAACATATCCGCCGGCTGCACTTCTGAAACGGTGTAGTCATTCTTCATCATGCCGAGGTCCCTTGCCAGCGTGGCAGGATTGCAGGAGACATAGACAATCCGCCCGGGTCCCATGTCCGTCACCTGTTTGACCACATCTTTGTGCATTCCGTCCCTCGGCGGGTCAATAATCATCACATCGGGGCGGACATCAAGCTTTGACAGCGAATCTTTTATATCCCCCGGAACAAAGCGGCAGTTGGAAACCTGATTGATACGGCAGTTTTTTTCCGCATCTCTCACCGCGCTTTCGACAATCTCCATCCCGATAACCTGTTTTGCCGAATCCGAAAGCGACAGGGCAATGGTCCCCGTCCCGCTGTAAAGGTCTAAAACCGTTTCTTTTCCCGTGAGTTCCGCGTAGGTTTTCACTGTTTCGTACAGCTTCGCCGCGCCGCGGGTGTTGGTCTGGAAAAAAGAATTTGCAGATATTTCAAATTCAAAAGAAGCGATTTTGTCGGTCAGGGCTGCGGTTCCCGCGAGCGGAATTTCATATTCTCCGACAGCGACAGATGATTTCCGTGACGTGATATTGTTGACCACAGAAACAATGCTCGGATATTTGCTCATCAGCAAATCCGCAAGGGGCTGAACCGCTTGACGATTTTCAGATGCGGTGATGAGATTGACGAGCCATCGGTCGTGTGCAACGGAATGTCTCAGCATGAGAAAACGCCAGAATCCGCTGTGGCTGTGAAGCCCGTAAACCGGCAATGCGGAATTTTTGATAAACACCCTGACATCATTAAGAATCTCATTGCCGAGCGCGGGCTGAAGCAGACAGATTTTGGTATCCAGAACTTTGTAAAAAGTTCCCGGCACATGCAGACCGAGCGCAATATCGTCATCTGCGGTCTCGCCGCCCATTTCGTGCGGCATCAGCCATTTTTTATCGGAACAGGAAAATTCCATTTTGTTCCGGTATCCGAAAATCTGTTCTGAAGGAATTGCCGGATGTACCGGAACGCCTTTGATCAGCGCAATATGTTCAAGAGATTCAAGCACATGCTGACGCTTGTATTCAAGCTGTTTGTCATAGCGCAGAAATTGCCATTTGCATCCGCCGCAATAGCCGCTGTACTCGCATTTCGGCTCGGTTCGGAACGGAGAAGGCTCCAGCAATTCGACAATACGGGCTTCGGCATAGTTTTTCTTCTTTTTGATGATGCAGACCGATACCTTATCCAAAGGCACAGCCTGATCCACGAAAATCACAAAGCCGTCTGTGCGTGAAATACCTTTTCCGCCGAAAGTGATGTCGGAAATTCCAATTTCAAGGGTTTGTCCTTTTTTTACAGGCATAGATTTACGGGTTCGGGGTTAGGGGTGAGAGGTGAGGGGTTGCGCCTGCCTCTGACCTCGAACCTCTAACCCCGAACCCCCTTTCTGATCCAATTCAGCCACGCTTCAAAGCCTTGTTCGGTTTTTGCCGACATTTCAAATATCGGCATATTCGGATGAATTTGATGAATATTTCTGAGAGCGGCTTCTTTGTCATAATCCAGATAGGGCAGCAAATCGCATTTGTTTAGAATCGCAACGTCGCAGACCCGGAACATTAAGGGATATTTCAGTGGTTTGTCTTCTCCTTCGGTCACGCTGAGAACCACCGCCCGCGCATTTTCGCCTATGTCAAATTCGGCGGGACATACGAGATTGCCGACATTTTCGACAATGAGCAAATCTGTTGCATTCAAATTGAGATTTGCCGCGGCGCTGGCAATCACATGCGCGGCAAGATGACAGTCTCCGCCAAATTCATCTGTATTCACCTGAACCACGGGCGCGCCGCTTTTTGCAAGCCGATCCGCATCGTTGCTGGTGCAAATATCGCCGACAATCACGGCTGTCCTGATTTCCGGCAGAATACGGGAAAGGGTTTTTTCAAGAATCGTGGTTTTGCCCGAACCCGGAGAACTCATCAGATTCAGAACAAAAATGCCTTTTTCCGCAAACAGTTGACGGTTCTGCGCCGCCATCATGTTATTGACATCCAAGACCTTCCGAACAATTTTTACTTCCATTTCAAATCCTTAACTTCACATTTTAGTTTTATTATAAAAGTATTTAAGAGAATTGTACATAATTATTTGATTGTTGAAGGCTGATTAAAAAAGTCTGAACCCTGATTAAAGGATTAAAGGATTTTCCTGATTTCTGTTCAGCCTGTTCAAGCCGGGTCCGTAAAATCAGACAAGTGCGAAAGGCTTGACACAAATCCTGTCAATCCTTAAATCCTTAAATCCTGATCCAGACAGTGTGTGAATCTTTCTGCAAGTTTTGTCGAAATCTTATGCTCGAAAACTTCTCCTTCGGGCGTCAGTCCCCGGATTTTGCCGTCATGCAGAAACCATTCAAGAAGCTGTTTTCCCAGAGTCTTTCTGTCATGCAGATCAAAACTCCCCCCTTGAGGGGGGCGCAGGGGGGTGTCTGAGCAGAGACATCGCCCCTGCGCCGGAAACACCCCCCTGCCCCCCTCAAGGGGGGAATCCCCCGCATCTGCCAGCGATTTCATGAAATTGGCGATTCGCGCCAATCTCAGAAGCGTGACAGATTCAACACGCTGTGTTGTATTGGAAATCGGCAGCGCATCGGAGCGCATCAGCGACAGACGCTCCGGCAGAATCCCTTCTGCTTCGCACAAGGCAAAATCCGAGCTTCCGGGCGCAGGATAAAAAACAGACACACCCGCAAGCACTTTCCGCCGGGCAAGCCGAAGAATATCCGAAACAGAATCCTCCGCATTCTGCCCCGGCGCGCCCGCAATCACATAGCACACGACTTCAAGACCGTATTTTTTTGCAAGTAAAATCAAATGCTCAACCGCTTTTCCCACATCAGGTCTTCGGAATTTTTTAAGCTGTTCTGATGAAGTCGAACCCACAGAAAGATTGAGGGTTTTAAAACCTGCTGATTTCATTGCCCGGATGATTTCCTCATCATCCAACGAAGGCGGAAAAAGCCCGTTCATGGCTCTGAGTTCGAGTCCGAGTCCGCCGAACCGCCGCTTTATCTCATACAGCAATTCCAGAAACCATTTCCGTTCCAAAGAGAGATTTTCATCTTCAAAGTCAATGAATCCGGCATCATATTGTGTGACCGCAATTTCGATTTCACGGAGAACCGATTCCACGCTTCGCCGCCGATAAGTCAGCGACGAGGCACCCACACAGCAATAGCTGCATTTCATGGGACATCCCCGACTCGCTACAATCACCGCGCTGCCTTTTTTTCCTCTTTTGTAAAAAGCATGTTTCACCAAGTGCATAGCGGGCAGCGGATAATCATCAAGGTTTTTCATCATTGCCGGTTCGCTGATATGAAGCGTTCCGTCAGGCTTGCGAAACACAATTCCCGGAACAGAAGCGAGATCAGAGAGCAGAGATTCGTTCAGAACTTTGGCGAGCGCGGGCATCGCGGCTTCTCCTTCTCCCCGGAGAACAAAATCAACTGCCTGACATTCTATGACTTTTTCCGGCATGGCTGTGGGATGATGTCCGCCGAGTACAATTTGGCATGTCGGATGAAATTTCTTGACGATTCGGGCGGTTTCCAAAGCTTCATCGCTGTACGCGGTGAAAAGCGAAGAAATTCCCACCAGAAATGCGCCGGAATCTTTGGCTTTTTTCCCGATATGCTCAAAGCTGTAACCGAAGTGCCTGAAATGATAAAACAATGCAAAGGGAGAAATATCAGGCTTTTCGTAATATTCTCTGAGATAAGCCATTTCCGGGGGCAAATCAATGATCCGTGATTTGGCAGTGGCAAGCCCGTCAAGAATTTCCACGGAAAATCCCGCATCCGTCAGCGAAGCGGCAATGCAGGCAAGCCCGTAGGGAACGGTTCTTTTCGCCGTGAGATAAAAATCTCTGATCGGCGGCTGTATGAGAAGAATGTCCGACATGTGAATTTTTTCCTGTAAAGCCCCTTTTATCCGATAAGAGGCTTTCAAGTCAATTTTTTTTATCGGATAGTTTTGAGATGGCTTAACTTGTATCTGTCCTGAACCTGTTTTATCCAGAATCGCAGTTTCCCCCATTTTTTCTGATTCAATCCCTTGACGCACAAAGGAATGTTCTTATTTTTATGGTTCAGAAAAAATGCACATTATCAGCCATAAAAAAATAAGGGAATTTTATGAAAAACATCCGAAGGCAGAAAGTTCTTTGGACAATTGGTACCGAATCGTAAAAAATGAAAATTTCAAGACCGTTGCGGATGTCAGACGTTTGTTTCCCAGCGCTGATTTAGCGGGCAATTTTGTTGTGTTCAACATCGGGGGGAACAACTATCGGCTTATCGCCTTTATTGATTATCCGATGGAAAGGCTTTATATCCGGCACATTCTCACCCACGGAGAATATGATAAAGGAAAATGGAAACAGGACAAGTGGTTCAGAAATACATGAAGGTGGCTGATGTATGGCCCCAAATATCTTCTGTTTTATCTCCGCCGCAAAGCGAAGCTGAGTTGGACAGGCTGATCGAATTTTGTGATTATCTCATGGATCAGACAGGAGGAGATAAAAATCACCCGCTCATGGGTCTTTTGGATATTGTGGGAACTCTTATCTCGGAATTTGAAAGAGAAAATATTCCCGAACCCGAGGGAACGCCCATCGGATGTCTGAGTTATCTGATGGAGGAACACGGGTTGAAGCCGGAAGATATGACAGAATTAGGGACGCCGGATGTTGTATCTGAAATTTTGTCCGGACAGAGAGAGTTAGACAAAAATCAGATCAAAGCCTTGGGCAGACGCTTCGGATGCAGTCCTGCAATTTTTATATAATAGACATTTTCGGAAATAAAAAAAAGGTTCTCGCGTCTGTTCTCAGCTTTGGCGCAGAGAGCGCAAAGGAAGAAAGACAGAAAATATCCGATTCTGCAATTTTCAGCAGCTTTGCGCTCTCTGCGTCCTTTGCGAGACCGATTTTAATATCGGTTTTAATAAAAAGGGGGCATCGCTTATTT
>JAIFKL010000287.1 GCA_020049595.1 Desulfobacteraceae bacterium | reverse complement strand
CATAGCCGACATCTGTTATCTGAGTTCCCACAGGAATATAAAAATCAATATAACCGCCTACGCCGGTAGTTGCGCCGCTTGGCATAGGAAGGTTTTTGATTATAATTCCAAGTTCATCATTCTGATTAACCGGAGCTTTCCCTGCGTCAACATTTGCCTTAATCAGATCAATGGTTGCCTGATCAAAGAACATCCATGCCATACGCTGATCCACGTTGTGCGCCATGGCGGGTGTCGTAAAACTGCCTGTCATCAGGCAGATCGCCAGTATCAGAGATACAAGCGGCGTTCCGTTAAAATGCTTTCTCATCTGGTTCATTTTCCGAATCCTTTCCGAAGCTTTTTGAAGTTAAATATTAAGATTAAAATAAATGACGTTTTATCTCTGAAACGATTTGAAAAATCGTTTTACTGTCCGGTACTTCAGGGGCAAATGCGCTTTTTGCCCCATCAGAATACTCCCTTTACCCCATTGACTGTTTTATCTTTATTAAGGTTAAAAAAGGATAAAATGTGGGGTTTTTAAAATTTGATAATATATGAACAAATATTATATTTTGAAACCAAATTATTAATCAGCGATTCTTCGCTAAACTCAGAATGACAATGATAAAATTCAGAATAACAATAATATTATCAGAATTACACCGATAAAGAGGCGCAGCTTATGACGGTTTTGAGTGTATATTAAAAAAATATCGCTTTGAAACATTTTTTATATGATCCTAACTCTCTGATATAAAATCAAATATCATCAACAATAAATGTCATTTTATATGAAAGATGTTATCTTGTCAAGTAAAAATATAAACTTTACTGAAAATAATTTTCAGATTTTATATAAAAGACAATTATATATAATTATAAGCATTAATCGTGCCATAGTTCAGAATCATTATTGTAATATCTTATTATTTAACTATAATTTTTATTTTAAGGGCAAGCGGAGGGTATAAAAAAATATAAAAATCGGGACAAAAATGTCCTTAATAAAAGCGGAAATAAAATTTAACATATTGATATTTTTTATTAAAAAGATAAAAACACCCAAAAGTCCTGAATTGGGACATTTTTGTCCACTCCGGAGTGTCAAAATGTCCACTCCGGAGTGCTGAAATGAACGAAGTGAAATTTTAGCACTGCACTGCGGCAAATCGCTGAAATTTCGCCTTGCGGCTCATTTCAGCACTCCGGACGCCATCCGGAGTGCTGAAATGAACGAAGTGAAATTTTAGCACTGCACTGCGGCAAATCGCTAAAATTTCGCCTTGCGGCTCATTTCAGCACTCCGGAAGTTCCCGCGCAGAGCGACTGTCACCAAAATATAGGTCTTGTATTTTCTGCGGAAAAGTTTTATTCTTATAAAATCTGACCACGAAAGCACGAAAGTCATGAAAAACACGAAAGTCGGGGGTATATGATGATGACTCACAGAAATTTTATAACATCGGCAGTTCTTATTGTATTTGTCTTTGCTATGTCCGAGACGAGCGCTTGGGCAGAAATGCCGGTCAGGCAAGGCGATCAATTCACGCTTTCTGTTTTTCTGAATAAGGAAACAGAGATAGAAGGTGTTGACATGATTATCCGTTTTGATGAAAAACTGCTTACATTCACGGATGCTGTTGTCTCATCAAAAATATCTGAAAACCCGGAATATGGCTACACCTTGGAAGAAGGTCTGACCGGCGGGGAATTAACGCTGAGAATTGTGGCATATAAAAACTTGTTTACAGGTATAGAAATGGCAGATATTCATTTTACGGCAAAAGACTTACCGGGGGCAATCGCTACGGTCTCAGTTTCAGATATTAAATGCAATGAAGATCCTGCAATTCCAGGCGGCTTTTATATAAACGGCTCGCTTCAGAATTCGGTGAAGGTAAAAATCACCGGAACAGCGGAATTGCGTCATGCCATTGCCGCCTTGCAGATTGCCGCCGGCTTCACTGACGTGAAACTGTACTTCGACATTGACGGAGACGGCAAAACAGGGCTTGGCGATGCGGTTTTCATCTTGCAGGCAGTCGCGGAAATCAGACCCCAGCCATGGGCGGAGTAAAAAGAAACCACGAAAGCACGAAATCTGTTTTTAGCTTTGGCGAAAAACACGAAAGCTTTTTAAATCATAAATTTCGTGCCTTTCATAATTTTCGTGTTTTCGTGGTTCTCTTTTTTTAACTCATTAATTTCAGCCGGAGCAGGTCAAGTGCGCTCATGGCAAAAATGCTTTTGTTCATGCCTCTGCGCCCCAGTCCGAAATGAAAACGCCTGCCTGTCGCTCCTTCCGGCGAAGCGATACCGATACAGAGCGTTCCCACAGGCTTTTCTTCAGTCCCGCCCGTGGGACCCGCAATGCCGCTTGTGGCAATGCCGTAAGTCGCTCCCGCAATCCGGCGCACGCCTTCCGCCATCTCTTTTGCGGTTTCCTCATGCACCGCGCCGTATTGCTGCAATGTCTCCTGAGATACCCCAAGCACTTTCATTTTTGTCTCATTCGAGTAAGTGACAGCCGAAAAAAGAAAATAGTCCGAACTCCCTGAGATATTGGTGAGCCAATGCGAAATCAGCCCGCCGGTGCAGCTTTCCGCCACCGCCAATGTCTCGCCTCGCTGCCGCAGAAGCTCGCCCACCACCGCTTCCATGGGACGCCCATCAAGCGAAATCACCCGATGCCCTATTTTTTCCGACACCCATGCGGAAGCTTTCTCGATCTGGGCATCAAGCAATGTCTCATCCTGCCCGGTTCCGTAGAGTTTTACCTGAATTTCCGGGAAGTTGGCACGCAGCCCCAGTCTGATTCCCGGAAATCTCTCCGACAAATCCGCCACAGCCTCGCCCACTCCTGATTCGGTAAGCCCGAATGTTGAAATCGTGCGTGTTTTGCAAAAGCCCCGTGTTCCGCCCTGCAATTTCTCTATTCTCGGCAGAACCTGATCTGCAAGCATTTTTTTCATCTCATACGGCACCCCGGGCAGAAAGAAAAAAAGACATCTGCCGATTTTCAGACTGAATCCGGGCGCAGTCCCCACCGGATTATAGAGAATGTCTGCGCCCTCTGGCAGCATCGCCTGTTTGCGGTTTGAAGGCGTCATGACTCGCTTTCTGCCTTTGAAAAAAGCCTCAATTTCCCCCAATGCTTTTTCATCTAAAATCAGCTTCAGCCCTCCGGCTGCCTTTGCTGCGGCTTCTGTGGTCAGATCGTCTGTGGTGGGACCCAGCCCGCCGGTCGCCACCGCAATATCTGCACGGGCACCGATTTCTCTCATCACAGCTTCCAATGTCTCAAGATTGTCTCCCACGCAGGTATGCCGCGTGACCTCAAGTCCGGATTCTTCAAGCTTCTGCGAGATGTGGGCAGAATTGCTGTCAACCAGCGCGCCGGAACGGACTTCATCTCCTGTGCAAAGAATTTCTGCAATCATGGTCATAAGTTGTTTCCTTAGCAGGGTGGGCATTTCATGCCCACCCTACATTATGAGTTAAAATTTTATCTCTTCTCCGATGATAATTCTCGCATCCACAATCTCCAGCCCCTCTTCATGAAGAATCACCGGATTCAAATCCATCTCGTTTATCTCAGGATAGGATTCTATCAGGTCTGAGCAAAGCAGGAGCAGATTTTTCAGGGCTTTTTTGTCATAGGCGGGTCTGCCTCTGTATCCGTTCAGAAGCGGATAAAATTTTATGTCTTCTATCATCTTCCGGGCAGAGCGCTCCGAAATGGGAAGCACACGCGTAGAGACATCCCGCAATATCTCAACCAGCACGCCCCCCAGACCGAATAAGATAATCGGGCCGAACTGATCGTCTATTTTCGTGCCGACAATAAATTCCAAGCCTTTTTTCGCCATCGGAGAAACCAGCACGCCTTTTATATCCGATTCGGGCTTATATCTTTTCACATTTTCAATAATCTCATCAAACGCGCCGCGAATGTCTTCTTCCGAGCTGAGTCTGATCTTCACGCCGCCTGCCTCGCTTTTATGCAGAATATCCGGTGAGACAATTTTCAGCGCAACAGGCTCTCCTATGCGTTTTGCGGCGCGAACCGCTTCATCTGCCGTTACAGCCAGCGTATCATCCAGCACCGGAAAATCATGCAGCCGCAGCAATGACTTTGCTTCTGTCTCCAAAAGCGCCCTTCTGCCTTCTGTTTTTGCTTTTTCTATAATATTAACGCCTTCGGTCTCTGTTTTCTCCCGCCAGTGATAGACAAAATTGGCTTTGGCATGATAGCTTTTCAGGAAATTGCCGTATTCCGCCAGCACGCCGATACACTTGCACGCGACATCAAGAGAGCCGAAAACCGGAATATTATAATAGCGGAGCAGTTGAAGCGAATGCGGTTTTTCCGAGTCATAAAGGCTGTGAACAACGATGGGTTTATGCCGTTTTTTCAGCATTTTTCCCATACGATGCGCCGCGTCCTCTTCATTCAGAGCCAGACTTTTTGCAAAACGGATGCCGTATCCGCCGAAAAGTCCCACGAGTAAAAGTCCGCCGATATTCGGATCTTTCAGAATCGCCTCCGCGCACTCGGCAAAAACTGTGGGATCCGAATCCGTACCGCCGGCAACATCCACCGGATTCCGAACTGACGCGGCTTCGGGAAGCAGTTTCTTTAATTTCTTTTGCGTTGTCTCATCGAGTTCAGGAATTTTTACGCCCATGTCGCTCAGAAGATCGGCGGCAATTGTGGCGTGTCCGCCGCCGTCGGCAAGTATGGCGATGTGATTGTTTTTGATGGGCGGAAGACTCGAAAGGGTTTCTGCCGCGGGAAAAAGTTCGTCCGAGCTTTCAATGACAATAATGCCTGCACGCTTGAAAGCAGTACGAGCCACTTCGGAGATGCCCGCCAATGCGCCGGTATGCGAGCCTGCGCTGCGCTTTCCCGCGGCGGAACGTCCGCCTTTCAGCAGAACAACCGGCTTGATGAGCGTTGTTTTGTATGCCTCCTGAAGAAATTTCCTGCCGTCCCGCATTCCTTCCACATACATCAGAATTGCTTTTGTCTCAGGGTCATCACGGAAAAATTCAAGATATTCATGGAATTTAATATCAGCTTCGTTTCCCACACCCACATAATAGGAATAGCCCTGAAGACTTTTGAGTTTTGCTTCTGTAATCAGCGTCAGCGCCATGTTGCCGCTCTGGGAAAGAAGCGCAATATTTCCTTTTGGAGCATCCCGCAGTCCAACAAGGTTCAAATTACTCTTGAGATTCATCATGCCCGATGTATTGGGACCGATAATCCGGATACCGCATTCAGCGGCAGTTCGGACCATCTCGTTTTCCAGTTCCACGCCCTGTTTGCCGATCTCCCTGAACCCGCCCGCGATAATCACCGCGCCGCTGATGCCTTTTTTTCCGCAGTCTTTTAAAACGCCCGGAATGGTTTTTGCCGGTGTGGTAATCAGCGCCATGTCAACCGGGTCTTCAATTTCGGCAACGCTTTTGTAGCATTTCAGTCCGAGGATGCTTTTCTCTTTGGGGTTGACCGGATATATCTTCCCTTCAAATTTCTCATCCAAAAGCGTCCGAATTGCCTGAAATCCTCTTTTGGTCTCTACTTTTGACGCGCCGATCACAGCGACAGATTCGGCGTTCAGCACCTTTTCGAGAGACATATAATATTATCATCCTTTCTTGATGTAATATATTAAAAGAAATATAAAAAATTATTTATAGCTCTCATTTTTATACTCCGGAGTGCAAAAATAAGCGGAGCATTTTTCGCAATCTGAAAAATCGCTTTGCAGTCCGAATTGATAGCGTATGAAGTAAAATATAACAGACAATTCTCGCTTTTGCAAGACCGGCTGATGCTTCAGTGTCAATCAGATTGTGTTGCAAATTGTTGCACAACATATATTTTTAAATATTTTCAGATATATTTTTATTGCACCACGCTTTTTATGTTGCATTTGTGCATCAATAATCGCTTGGCTGCATCTGTATGACATTCGCTGATGTCAGAGATAATGACTTTGAATTAAAATAAATAAACTTCAAATCGGAAATTTTGGCACGGTTTATGCTTTATAAATTATGAAATACAAAAATGTGAAACACAAAAGACATCTCCGCAGCTTTGATGTTTTTGCGAGAGACTTTTTATTTGCTATAATAGACATTTTCGGAAATAATCAGCAAATCTCTCGCAAAGACCGCAAAGAGCGCAAAGCAGAAGAAAATTGCAGAACGGACAATATTTCT
>JAIFKL010000249.1 GCA_020049595.1 Desulfobacteraceae bacterium | reverse complement strand
TTTTAACGGTTCAGGGGAGCGAGCTTGATTTATTAGTAAAAAAACTTTTCATTGAACCGCCTTGTCCTTATAAAGGGCTTTCTGCATTTCAGGAGAAAGACGCGGCGTTTTTCTTTGGACGGGAAAAGTTCACAGAAAAACTTGTAAAAGCGGTTTATCAGAAACCGCTGGTGGCAGTTATCGGAAATTCGGGCACCGGCAAGTCTTCTGTGGTTTTTGCGGGTCTGCTGCCCCGTCTGCATAAAGACGAGAAAGAAAAATGGCTGATTTTCGGATTCCGACCGAAAAAACATCCTTTTTTTGAATTGGCTTTGGCTCTTATTTCCTGCTGGAAACCTCATGCTGAGGAAACAGAGCGGATCGGAGAAGCCGAATATCTGTCGGAAAGAATCCGGCGGAAAGAGATTACGCTGAGAGATGTAGTAAGCAAAAATATCATATCGGCACATTTTTCCGACTCTCATTTGCTTCTCGTAGCGGATCAGTTTGAAGAACTCTATACACTTTGTGAGGACAAAAATGAAAGGGAGCAATTTCTGGATGTATTGACAGAAGCAATACATCCGGAACCTGCGTTGAAATTAGTCATCACCTTGCGGACTGATTTTTTGGGACATGCAAACTCCTACCCTCCTTTTGCAGATGTGTTGGAACATGCTGATCCGGGTACTTTTCCCGCTATAATGAACCCTGATGAATTGAGAAAAATTATTGAAGAACCTGCCGGACGGTTCGGCGTAAAGATAGAAGAAACACTGATAAAACGTATTATCGAAGATTCGGAAAAATCGTTTTCCTTACCTCGATTAGAGTTTGTGCTGACGCTTCTATGGGATGAAAAGATTGAAAATCGTTTAGACATAATCAGTTACGAAAAAATTGGAGGAATTGAGAGTGAGAAAACATTGAATCATTATTGTGAAAAAATATATCGCCAACTCAGTTATGAAAATAAAAAACAGGTTAGCGGCATATTCACTCGACTGATCTGCCTTGATGAGAAAGCAGGAGATGTTCGGCGTCCGGCAACCCGATCAGAAATAGGAAATGAGAACTGGGAGTTGGTTAATTTCTTTGCCAATAAACATCTGCTTGTCATGGGTCGGGATAAGTCGGAAGAAACAGCGGAACTAACCCATGAAGTTCTGTTCAGCGAGTGGGACAGGCTATATACATGGAAAGAGGATGAACTTATATTTCACAGATGGCTCAAAAAACTGCAAGATGAGATGCGGCAATGGAAAACAGCGAAAAGGATGAGAAAGAAATTATTAAGCAAAGGGAATCTTCATGAGGCAAAATATTGGCTTGAACGGCGTCCGGAAGCCATCGGATCTGAAGAAAGAGCATTCATCGCTGCCAGCCAAAAGCGAGAACAAATATTGTCGGCTTTTGCGGCTGCCGTGGTGCTTCTCTTCAGTCTGTTTTTGATTTCCTTCTATCAGTGGTTATATACTGACGATCCGAAACAGTCTTTGGTTACGGAACTGGTTGATGTTTTGGTTATTAATATTTTGAAAATATTAAGATAAGATACATATTCTGTTCATATACAGGAATTGCCCGGCTTATCTTTGGGACCAGTACAGCAACTTATATAGATTCACCGTTTCATTATCAGTAATACTATAAATAAGTTAGCTTAGAAATAAGGGCAAATTTCCAAGTTGCTGTACCGGCACTGTGTTTAAGAGATAAACTTAGTTACAGCATAAGCATCTTTGAATTGTTTTTGAACGGGTTTGCCAATCCCCGGGGAGAAAAAGAAGCTTTTCTCATCTTCTATCAGAATTACTACTCCTGTAATATTGCCGTCTCGGGCAATTTGGTTGAATTTATTATGAACTGATTGGGATACTAAGCCCTCTATTCCTCCGTCAGGCTGTCCGTTCAGATACCTCAATCTGAAAGAAAACTTGTCAGGCTCCGAGGGATTCGCTAATTTCGTTTTCCAGTCTTTATACCGTTTGCCGCCTATAACTCCTACTAATGCGGTAAAAAACTGATCAACTGACTCCCATGCTTTCTTTATCCATTCCTTCAGACCCGCTATCCGTTCCTTCACATCTTGCTTATTTTCCTCGCCTTCCTTACCTTTTTTATCTTCTTCTGCCATCTTTGCCTCCTTTCGCTATCTGTTAAATCAGGTTTTATGAATTAAACCCAGTTATCAATTTACCATAAAAGCATCATGTTTGCCGAAAAATTCCCTTAAACTGAACCAGAGACAAACTTGATGGTAAAATAAACATCTTTGAATCGTTTTTAAACAGATTTGCTAATCTCCGGAACTATCATGCTGTTTTTATATTGTTTAATGACCGTTTTCACAGTTTATTCTTCTCTAACTGGCTAATAATATATAAAATTTATTTTAACAAAAAAAGTTTCTGATTGTATATGCTGTATCTGGATGCGGAGCAGGCAGAAAATTGCTATCTGAGCAAAGTTGAGCAGAACAAGGCTGATGTTAAGCCGACCTCTGCAAAACAGAGATACCAGCATCAGAATATTAACGGCAGTCAGCGATACTGTAATCCACAGCAAAGATTTTTGATTTGAAAGATAAGCTGTTATGTGATTTCCCATAAGGAAAATCACAGCCGTATATCCGAAGGAAATCACGATGCTCAGTTTTGCCCAGCGGTTCAAACTCATTTTTCTATCCCTCCTTTTCTACTATTTTTTATATTCTTTAGGAGTTACGCAGTTCAAACCCCGCCCCCGGCCCCTCCCCGGCAAACCCCACCCCATGCCTCTCCCCGAAGTAGAGGGGAGTATTTACTCCCCCTCTCCTTCGGAGAGGGGCCGGGGGGTGAGGTGGGGGAGAGGTCTCAACTGCGTAACTCCTGATAAATATTAAAGCAAAAATCGTGCCATAACTTTTTATAAAAAATATTTGTTTATAACAAGTTGTATTAAAGAAATATTTTTATATCAAATAATTAAAGAAATATATTTTAAAAGTTATAAAAGTGACAATTTTTGTCACTCGCTTTTTGACAAATACGGTAAAAAAGCAAATTAATATACTGATTTTTAAGTATTAAAGTCGAGTGACAAAAATTGTCACTCAAGTGACAATTTTTGTCACTCATTTATTTGTTAAAGACAAATTATATTAAATAAATTATAGACGGCAGGGTGAGCATGAAATGCCCATGTTGCTAAATAGGGCAGCGATGCAAAAGCAGCGGTTCTGAATGTCATTCTGAGCCGAAGCCCTGAGCGCAAGGGATAATACAAATCGCTTTCAGACAGTTATGAAATATCGGTCGCTGACGCTCCCGCTCCGGGCAGCGAGCGTCAGCGACCTGTAATTTTGAAAGCGAATCCGGATGAGATTCTTCACTCCGCTCAGAATGACAGGGATGAATAAAGGGGGATTTTCAGGCTTCCGCAACAGAAATCCCCTCTGCCCCCTTCCCTGAAGGGAAGGGTCCGGGGCTTAGGTCTGCGGAAAAACTCAATATATCGTATAACTTAACAAGTTCAGACAGTTATTGAGGATCAAGGGGGGAGGTAAGTTGCACATCACGTTTATCAGAGCTTATAGCAATTCGCTATCAAAAACGGTGTTCTCCGTGTCTGATTTTAGCCGGGCGCTTTTTAAGCGGTTTAAGCGATCTCCGTGTCTGTTTTTAGCCGGGCGATTTACAAGCGGTTTAAGCGATTTGAAAAATCGCTTTACTATCTGAAAAAAAGACCGATCTTTGAAAGTGAATCGGTATTACACAAGAATCAATCCTCCGTAATTTCTCCCGGGCTTGCAATCGTGAAATATTTATGCTCGTCGGCGCTGAGATAAAAACCCTCTGATTCATCGGTATTATCAGCATTTTCCTCATATATTACAATGTAATATCTCCCTGTGCTGACATCGCTGAAATCATCGCACTGATCCCCGACCGCATTGTACCACTCATCCAAAGAGAATTTTTTTACCAGCGTGTTGTCAGTTTCCCGATAAAGTTCAACGATATATTCCTCGTCGTCTGTATTGCAGACCGTTATCGTGCCTTTGCTGCTGTCTGAAGAAGAACTGCATCCGGCAAGAAAAACAATACCGAAAACAACGATAAGCGACAATGCCGATGAAAAATACTTTTTAACCATGTTTTAACTCCTTTCTTTTAACCCTTTTAAAAAAATAAGTTATTCAAAAACCGGGCAACAACCTGCCCCCTGCAACCTGCAACCTGCCCCCCCTACTTCTGCGACCTTGCAAACTCGGTGATCCGCGCCAGTTCATCAATATCGGGAATCTGAATCATCTCTTTTTTGCTCTCAACCAGATTGGTTTCAATTGCCCTTAACAGCACTTTTTCCACCTTTTGCGCTGAAATCCCCAAATCTTCCGAGATTTCTTTTTTAATCTCATGGTAAGGAATTTTCAGCCGCCGTGCTTTTCCGCCGGACCGGTCTTTAAAAATCATACGCAGTTGTTTCAGAATCAGATAAGTGCAGTCGCTGGCAGCATGGGGATGAATATTGGTGTTGGCAATCCGAAGCCGGTCTGTAAGCGTGGAAACAATTTTCTCCATATACGGCGGAAGTTTTTTCAGATTCTGCGAAATCACATGCTTGGTCAGTATCGCCACTTCGGTGGTCTCCAGCGCTTCGACGCTCGCGGAGCGGGTGACTTTTTCTTTTGTTATCAGAGACATTTCGCCGATCACATCGCCTTCTTTCAATGTCGCCAGCACAATCCGATGCCCCCCGGTTTCTTTGATCACCTGCACTTTTCCGCTTAAAATCAGATATGCCTCTTCCCCGTCTTCTCCTTCCCGCATCAGCATCTCACCGGATTCAAAGATTTTTTTCTCCTGACGGGACCATTTCCCCGAAATCAGGTCGTCTATGTCTTTTGCCATGTCTTCAACCGTGGGATAGCGATCCTGCTTGCGGTGTTCCATGGCTTTGAGAATGATGCGGCAGACTTCGTCCGGAATCTGTCTTGCCGGGTTCCGGAGCTGGGGATGCATAAGGTCTCCGGTTTCGGCTTTGTGAAGAATTTCAACGATATTTTTGCCGAAATACGGTGCCTCAAACGTGAAGATATGATAAAGCGTAGCGCCCAGAAGAAAAATATCGCTCTTTTTATCCACCCGGCTCGGATCCCCTGCCACCTGTTCCGGCGACATATAGGTCGGAGAGCCTTTGATCACATCGTCTTTTTTGTCTTTGACAAGATTCAGAATATCCTTCCGAATTTCTCTGAGAACCGGGTCTTTTTTTTCTTTTCCGGGATCATTGACGAATTTTGCGATCCCCCAGTCCATGAGCAGCACTTCTCCGTAGTCTCCGACCATGATATTGTGGGGTTTGATGTCCCGGTGAACAATATTTTTGGAATGGGCAAAAGACACCGCGTCGCAGACCTTGCGAAAAATACTGAGAAGATGATAAGTATTATATTTTTCGACATATTTCGGATTTCCCCCTTTGATTTCGTTCAGGACATCGTTCAAAGCCTCGCCCTGCGCCAATTTCATTGTGAAAAAAAGTCCGGTTTCGCGGGTCAGACCCAGTTCATGCACGGGAATGATATTCGGGTGTTCCAGCAGACCTGTAATCTTGGCTTCGGTTACGAAATCCCCCAGGGTGTCGTCACTGCTTTTAAATTTGGGCAGGATGACCTTCATCACCAGCGTGCGGTGCAAATCCTGATCCAGCACTTTGAGAATCGAACCCATGCCCCCGGAAACAATTCTTTTCTGAATCCTGTACTTGTCAGCCCCGTGATCTTTTTTTACAGACTTCTGATAATATTCGTCTTCCAGCGACGAAGCAGTGTATGTTTCAATATCAAAGTTCAGAGCTTCTTCTTCAACCGGTTCGGAATCTTCGGGTGCTGTTTCATCAGATTTGCTTTCTGCCGTGTCAGCCTCGGGTTCGGGCTGGTCTATCCGCAGTCCCAGTTCTGCCAATTCTGATTTGGAGATGGCAACGGTTGCCTGATAATCTCCGGTTTCCGATTCCGATTCCGACTCAGGTTCAGTCTGATCTATACGCAGCCCGAGTTCCGCGAGTTCATGTCTGGAGATGGCAACGGTGGCTTCATAATTTTCAATCTCAAATTCCGGCTCCGGATCGGGACGGCTTGATCTCAGTCCGAGTTCTTCCAATTCTTCCCTTGAAATGGCAATGGTTGCTTCATATTTTCCCGGTTCCGGTTCCGGCTCCTGCTCCGGTTCGTCGGGCGCATCATTGACATTCCTTCGCAGTCCGAGGGCTTCAAGTTCCTCTCTTGATATGGCGACCGTTGCCTCATAAGTATCAGGTTTGGAATCCGAATTTTCTTCGGTCCCTTCCTTTTTTATGTTGCCGGCGGTATCTTCATAAATTTCATTTTGGCTGCTGTTTTTCTCCGGTGCTTTATTCATTTATTTTTTTCCCTTAATGGCAGACCTTATCGGAAATAAGCTGTGAAATTTCTTGCAAAGACGCAAAGAATGATACTGTCCGCTGAATTTTTATGTCAGTGTTGAGTATGTGTTATATGAGTTACGCAGTTGAGACCCCACCCCCGGCCCCCTCTCCTTCGGAGAGCAGGGCTGTTAAGTTCTCCCGACGGGGAAAATCCGGGAAACCCTCTCCCCTCCGGGGAGAGGGGCGGTGCGGGGAATCCGTGCGCCGCGGTTTCCGCCGCTTCCGCCCTCACCCCGGCCCTCTCCCTCAAGGGAGAGGGAGAACTTGACAGCCCTGCTCCTTCGGAGAGGGGGGCCGGGGGGTGAGGTTGGTTTGCGAGACCCTTTTTTTATTTCCAATAATGTCAGGTAGTTTTCCAATTTCAATTTATCTGCCTGATTCGGAACGGGAAAAGCCGACGAAACCGTGCAGATAGGGAACTGCGATTTTTGAATAAATATTTCACTGATTTTTTTTCAAAAACCTTATCATTGAATACAGTTATAATCAAATCTTTTTTGCACAAGCGTGGAGATACATGCCTTATTCTTTTCTAACTGTCTGTTTTAATTTTTTTTTGAGGGTTTAAAACCCGTGAATCACGGTAAACAGTTTCCAACTCTTTACAGGTTTTGTCAAAAACTTTTCCGTAGATATAGGCAAGCCCGGATTTTTTGGCAGCCATCCACCCGGCTTCCGTGGCGATTCTCCATGCGGATACATTTTTAAGCATCTGATAAATTTTCAGGGGCCATTTTGCCCATCCGTAAGTTTTCAGAACTTTTTCGGAAAAATCCCGGACAGATTTCGGTATAAGGTTATCGGAGAAATTTTTTGCACGGAACAGTGTGTCCAGACGCATTTTATAAAATCGGCGGATAAAGGGAAAATCCTCCCCTTTGGTGAATATTCCGGTCCAGGCGCGGGTTCTTTCCAACAGGGGACCGACGACTGCCTCTTCAATCGGCGTCTCTGATTCGGGAAAATATTTTTTTGAAATAATCATTGCGGCATCATAAACCGCCTTTTTCCAATCCTCGAAAGAAAGACCGGATTTCATTATTGCCGTAAAGCCTGCAAGACGCTTCCGTATTTCACAGATTTCAGGATCGGCGCAGGGTTCGGGCTTATCTTCGGCGGCATCCAATTCTTTCAGCGTGTTTTCCAGTTCGTCCTGAGCTTCTTCCTGAATTATCGGGTCATTGTCATCGTAGGCTTCCAGCGCCAGCTTTCCGAAAAAAAGATATAAATCTGCCATCAGATATTTGATAAGGACCAGAAGCGTCAGATGGTTTGAAAGAAAGGCTAACCATGTGAAGGGATCCGGAAACACAACAAGGCGGAATCGGAAAATATTTCGGATGCTTTTCTGATGCCGGAAAAACCACTGATATGCCGGAGATGAAGAGATTTGAACATACCGGCGATGGGCAGCCCGAATATTGCGAATGCTGACCGCGTTGAGACGCTTGAAACCGGGGCGTTTCAGAATGCAGTCAAACCGCTCTAAAGATTTTTCAAGGGTTCGGAGAAATCTGCCCACAGTGACCTGAAGTTCGGGGCGTTCCGACTGCGGATGAAAACATGTGGCAACGGAAACAACAAAATCAGCAATACCTTTTATTTCAATAAGTTCCGGTGAAGCAGACCTGAAAATGGCTGTGCAACGGTTTTCAACCAGCAGGATCGCTTCTTTTCTCGGAGAAGGTGCGGCTTCCGCAGCTTTTGCCAGTTCTTTTAATTCCGCTTTCAAGGACTGCTTCCAACTCAGAATGCCTCTGACTCTCCACAAGATAAGGGCAGTCGTGCAGAGCAGGATGAAAGCAATACCTGTCCAGATAATTTTTAAATAATACCACCAATTCATTTTGAATTTTCACCACGAAAGCGTAACCGCGAAAGCGTAACCACGAAAGCGCGAAAGAAACGAAAAGCACGAAAGAAATGAAAACACGAAAAGCAGCGCCTTCTTGTTCCCACGCTCCGCGTGGGAATGCAGACCGGCAATGTCGTTAAGTTAATACCAATTTGCTTTCAACATTGATGTTTTCCGCCTCCGGAGTGCTGAAATGAGCCGCCAGGCGAAATTTTAGCTGTAGAACGGGTTTAAAACCCGTTTTACTTTGCTGTGCTAAAATTTCGCTCCGCTCCGTTTTTAATAAGATGACGCACTCCGGATTTTTAAATAATACCACCAATTCATTTTGAATTTTCACCGCGAAAGC
>JAIFKL010000324.1 GCA_020049595.1 Desulfobacteraceae bacterium | reverse complement strand
AAGCGCATATTTTGGGAATCGGACGTCCCGGAACCCTGCCTGTTCCCGATTATGTCGGTGCTGCTCCCGCAGGCGGGCATGACCTGAATGCTTTTCGCATCAAATTTAAAAAGAAAATACACGAAATTCAAAGAGTTGTCAAGAGAAAAGAACAAGTTTTTTGTTCAAACTAAGAACGGATTGCAAGCCGCGGAGAGTAGAACAAGTTAAAAATTGCTTTGCTTTAGCACGCCGCTAGGCGGGCGCCCATATAAAAAAACCACGGAAGAGAACCCGCAGCGGGAAACCGATTTTGGGGACACACTTTTAAAATTGATACAGACTGAACGAGATGTGTCATGGTGAATCCCTTCTGACTTTATACAGGAAAAAACCGATATTGAAACAGCCTCCGAAGTACGATCCTCTGAAGGATTAACGGTACATGTTTTCGGCAGACTCGCCGCCGCTATGTTTATGCCGGTTTTTAACTCTTAATTCGCATTATTATTGTCATTCTGAGCGCAGCGAAGGGTCTCAGTAGAACGGGTTTGAAACCCGTTTTACTTTTATAAACGGGTTTGAAACCCGTTTTACTTTTATAAACGGGTTTGAAACCCGTTTTACTTTTATAAGATTCTTCGCTTCGCTCGGAATGACAGCATTACTGAACTTCTGCATCATTGCCAAAAATTCAGCTCATAAAAATTATTGATTTTTATTTAAAAAGACTGTAACATTCTGTTTATGGAAAAAACAGCAGGACACATAACATAAGGGATTGACGATTGCAAGCTTCAATCTCTGTCCATAGCCGGAGGATTTATGGAAATGAAAAAAAGCGAACTGTTTAAAAACTGGGGTATTTTTCTCAAAGGAATGGATGCCAGAAGCCTTCAGCTTTCCTTTGCCAACCATTTGGAATATTCGCTCTCCAAAGATCAATACACCGCAACCATGCGAGACGTTTATCACTCGCTGGCACTGACCACCCGCGACCGTCTGATTGAACGCTGGATTCGCACCCAGCAGATGTATTATGAACATGATGTGAAAAGAGTTTATTATCTCTCTGCCGAATACCTCATGGGGCGTGCGCTCATCAACAACCTGATTAATCTCGGAATATATGATGAAACCCGGAAAGCCACAGACGAACTCAATATTGATCTGGAACTGCTTGCCGAAGAAGAACCGGATATGGGGCTTGGCAACGGGGGGCTGGGACGGCTGGCTGCCTGTTTTCTCGATTCTATGGCAACGCTTGAAATCCCGGCTTACGGCTACGGTATCCGCTATGAATTCGGCATATTTGATCAGATGATCCGCAATCTGGGGCAGGCGGAACTGCCGGACTCATGGCTGAAACACGGAAACCCCTGGGAGATTGCCCGACCCGAGTACATTATGAGGGTTCATTTTTACGGAAATGTCAAACAGACCCATCTGCCTGACGGAAAACTCCAGACCGAATGGACAGATACAAAAGATGTTCTCGGCATTCCTTATGATATTCCCGTCGGGGGTTACGGCAACAATACGGTCAACACGCTGCGGCTCTGGTCGGCGCGGGCATCCAATGAATTTGATCTGCAATATTTTCAGGACGGCGATTATCTCAAGGCAGTGGAGGAGAAAAACCTTTCCGAAAATATCTCCAAAGTGCTGTATCCGAATGATGAAATTTTTGAGGGAAAAGAGCTTAGGCTCAAGCAGCAGTATTTTTTTGTCTCCTGCTCGATTCAGGATATTGTGCGCCGATACCTTCAGAATAAAGACCGGCGCAAGCTTCGGGGATATGAGCGGTTCAAAGATTTTCCCGACAAGGCTGCCATTCAGATCAATGATACCCACCCTTCGCTTGCCATTGCCGAACTGATGCGGATTTTCCTTGATATTCAAGGGCTGACATGGGAACAGGCATGGGATATTACCACCCGGACCTGCGCCTACACCAATCACACCCTCCTTGCCGAAGCCCTTGAAAAATGGCCCCTGTCCATGTTTGAGCGGCTCCTGCCCCGCATTCTTGTAATTATTTATGAGATCAACCGCCGTTTTCTGCGAGATGTTTCTGTGCGTTTTCTGGGAGATAACGAGCGGCTGGGGCGTATGTCTTTAATTGAAGAATCGCCTGAAAAAAAAGTCCGTATGGCGCATCTGTCCATTGTCGGTTCCCATTCGGTCAACGGTGTTGCAGAACTGCACAGCCGGCTGCTGATAGAAAAGGAACTTAAAGATTTCAATGAAATGTATCCGGATCGCTTCAACAACAAAACCAACGGGATCACGCCCCGGCGCTGGCTTTTAGCTGCCAATCCCGGGCTGGCGGCACTCATCAGCAGCCGCATCGGCGATCAGTGGACAAAGGATACACAGCATCTCCGAAATCTTGAACCGCTGGCAGATGATCCTGAATTTTGCGCGGCATGGCACGCGGTCAAGCAGAAAAACAAGGAACGGTTTTCTGATATTGTGAACAGACTGACGCAGATTTCTATTGACCCTCAGAGCATTTTCGATATTCAGGTCAAAAGAATCCATGAATACAAACGCCAACTGCTCAATATTCTTCATGTGATCTGCTGCTGGCTGAAAATCAAACAGACGCCGGATTTTGACATGCACCCGCGCACGTTTTTTTTCGGCGGAAAAGCCGCGCCCGGTTATTTTATGGCAAAGATGATCATTCAACTGATCTGCCACGTTGCGGAAATGCTGAACCGTGACACCTCCGCAAATGATAAAATCAAGGTGCTGTTTATTCCCAACTATCGGGTTTCTTTAGCAGAAAAAATCTTCCCGGCTGCCGATGTCTCCGAGCAGATATCCACTGCCGGTTATGAAGCTTCGGGAACTTCCAACATGAAATTTGCCTTGAACGGCGCGCTGACGATTGGGACTTTTGACGGTGCAAACATTGAAATTCTGGAAGAGGTGGGGCAGGAGAATATTTTTATCTTCGGTCTCAGGGCTGAGGAAGTTGCGGCGATTCGTCCCGGGTATCATCCCCGTGATTATTATGAAAATGATCCGATTCTGAAAAAAGCGATTGACATGATCCGGGAAGGTTTTTTCAATCCTGAAGAAAAAAATCTCTTCCATCCTTTGGCAGATATGCTTATGAATGAAGACAGATTCTTGGTGCTTGCCGATTTTGACGCTTACCATGAATGTCAGATGAAAATTGACGCGCTTTATCGGGATTCGGAGGCATGGACCCGGAAAGCGGTTCTGAATGTGGCAAGAATCGGCAAATTTTCTTCAGACCGCACCATTTCCGAATACAACCGGAATATATGGCACGCGAAACCTCTGACAATCACGAAAGGAGATAAAACTGAGGAATAAAATCAGACAGAAAATTTTTTACATTAGACCTCTTTCAAAACTGGGATTTGCCCGCTTGATTTTATTGGATAAAAATTGACTTTTGAAAGAGGTCTATTAATAAAAAGTTTCCCGCCAAGGCGCAAAGTCCGCAAAGACCCTGAACGGAGCAAAGGGTCTCTTTCCTTTGCGTTCTCTGCTTCTTTGCGAGAAATAATGTCTATCATAAACAATCAGGAGGCAAGGCAATGTTTAATTCGGTTTCAGTAAAAAATTTTAATTATTTAAAAGTGATAGTATCATTATGTATCTGTCTGACGGTTTTTCCGCATATCATATACGGAGAAACCAAGCCCCGCGCCCGTGATCTGGGAATTCCCTTTGAAGGTTCTCCGGGTGCCCTGAATGCAATCACTGACGTTGCGGGAGTGGAAGTCGGTCATACCACGCTTATTGCGGAAAAAGGTTCTTCGGAGACAGACCGGGGTCCGGTTCGTACCGGCGTTACAGTTGTTTTTCCCCAAGGCAGAGAATCATATAACGGCGTTGCAGCAGCCCGGTTCGTTCTCAACGGTGCCGGAGAACTGACCGGCTCGGAATTTGTTGATGAATTCGGCGTCCTGTTCGGTCCCATAGCGATTACGAACACTCTCAGCGTAGGTGTGGTCAGAGATGCAATCATCGAATGGTACAGAGATCATGCGCCTGATCCTTTGCTGCTCCTGTCGAGAAGCCTCCCGACAGTCGGGGAAACATGGGACGGCGAACTGAATGATATTTACGGATTTCATATTAAAAAAACGCATGTTTTCAGCGCATTGGACAATGCCAAGACCGGTCCCGTTGCCGAGGGCAATGTCGGCGGCGGAACCGGAATGACAGCATATCAATTTAAAGCCGGTATCGGAACTTCGTCAAGAATTGTCAGCACAGAAACAGGCCGTTTTACCGTAGGCGTTCTGGTTCAGGCGAACTACGGATGGAGGCATCAGCTCATAATTGCAGGCGTTCCGGTCGGAAAAGAAATAACAGACCTGATGCCCTCGGAAGGGGCGCAGAAAAAACATGATGGCTCAATCATCATTGTGATCGCCACAGATGCGCCGCTTCTGCCTTTTCAACTGAAACGGGTGGCGAAACGTGCGTCAATGGGGCTTGCACGCAACGGCAGCATCGCCAACGATACATCAGGCGATATTTTTATAGCGTTTTCAACTGCCAATAGCGTATCGCCTGATTTTTCAAAGCCGGGCATCTCAAGCTTTTCTTTTATCCCTCACGAAGCGATTGATCCTGTTTTTTCCGCAACAATTGAGGCGACAGAAGAAGCCATTATCAATGCGCTGATCGCGGCGGA
This sequence comes from Desulfobacteraceae bacterium, assembly GCA_020049595.1. Classification (GTDB taxonomy): domain Bacteria; phylum Desulfobacterota; class Desulfobacteria; order Desulfobacterales; family JAIFKL01; genus JAIFKL01. Next base: position 15,471 of record JAIFKL010000324.1, on the reverse strand, counting down.
AACCATGACGGGAATGAACGGAATGACATTCCACGCTATCCCCCATGACCGGCTCAGGGCGGTATTGAAGAAATAACGGATTTGACCCACTATCCTTATGTTTTATAGTGATCCGCTTTTGTTTTTTTGCCGCAGACACACACAGACGCACACAGACAGATATCTGAAAACGGAATACGGCGTATATGCAGAAAATTGCAGTAAAAAATCAGAATCGGATTACTATAATCACTGAACAATTCATTCCAACCTCTCAGTTTACTGATATTTTTCCACCAGCTTTTGTATCCGGTCTTTAACTTGGCAATATTATCATCATGTTCAACATGGATATGCGGCGGTTCGCCGTGGTCACCGGCATAAAAGAAAAACTTGTAAGAACCGATCCTTAATATTGTCGGCATCGGATTTTCCTTATCCTCATAGCAGAATGCAGGGTGGGCATTTGATGCCCGCGCCTTACATTCCCAAAACCGTTCCCGGGGGCATGTCGTATCCCCGTAGAAAATCCCTGATACTCAGCCGTTTTCCGGATGCGCCCTGAATTTCCAGCACCGACAGCGCATGTTCGCCTGTCATAACATATAACTCATCGGGAAAACTTTGAATCACCGTACCCGGGGCTTCGCCGGAATCGCTCGGAATGACTTTTGCCCTGAATATCTTCAAGCCTTTGTCTCCGTGAAAGGTGAAAGCCCCGGGCCAGGGATTCATCCCCCGAATGAATGTCTCAAGATTTCGGGCAGGCTTTGTCCAATCTATCCTGCCGTCCTGTTTTTTCAGCAGGGGCGCATACGTTGCCTGCTCATGATTCTGAGGCATCGGCTGAATCATATTTTCCGCAAAGGCTTTCAGCGTCTTTATCAGAAGATCGGCACCGAGAACTGAGAGACGGTCATGCAGGGAAGCGGCGGTGTCATCTTCCGTGATTTCAAGCCTCTCGGAGAGCAGAATATCGCCGGTATCCAAGCCTTTATCCATGAACATGGTTGTAATGCCGCTTTCTTTTTCGCCGTTAATCACAGCCCGCTGAATCGGCGCGGGTCCCCGGTATTTGGGAAGCAGCGAGGCATGGATATTGATTGCGGCTGTTTTGGGAATATCGAGAACAGATTTGGGAAGAATATGACCGAAAGCCACGACCACAAATATATCCGCATCTGTCTGTCTGAGACGCTCGGCAAATTCGGGTGTTTTGACAGATTCCGGCTGAATTGTCTCATATCCCAGCGAAAGCGCGCTTGTTTTTACCGGCGGCGGAAGCAGTTTCCTGCCGCGTCCTTTGGGACGGTCCGGCTGTGTCACGACCAATGCCACATCATAGCCGTTGCGGTGCAGCGATTCCAATGCAGGCACAGCAAAATCCGGCGTTCCCATAAACACGATTCTGAATGTTTTGCTCATTTTTTCAACTGCTTTCTGATCCGCCGTTTATACATCTCTCTTTTCAGCGAGCTGATGCGGTCTATAAACAGGGTTCCGTTCAGGTGGTCAATTTCATGCTGCAACACCACAGCCAGAAAGTCATCCCGCTCGATTCTCACCGGCTTTCCGTTTCTGTCAAAGCCCTCGACAATCACAGCCGCAGCCCGTTTTACATCGGCTCGGAAATCCGGAACGCTGAGACAGCCTTCTTTTTCCGAAATGACTGTTCCTTCGGCAGCGATAATTTTGGGATTGATAAGCACCTTCAAGCATTGAGTTTCCTGCTCCGGCATCCCGTCATAAACGATGAGGCTTTTGTCAAGCCCGACCTGTATCGCTGCCAATCCCACGCCCGGGGCCTCATACATGGTAATCGCCATTTTATCAATAAACTGATGAAGTTCTTCGTCTATGTTTTCAACCGGCTTTGTCGGCTGCCTGAGAAAGTTGTCAGGATATGTTACGATTTCAAGTAGTCCCATAATAAAAAATCCTAAAAATATATCGTCCCTGCCAGATGCCTCTGATTTCCGTCTTCAGCCCCTACTCAAATTCAATCTGCTCGAATATCAGACCGAAGGCATCTATATGACGCTTCAATTCTTTGTTTTCAATGCTCTCATAATGAACGACATCAAAAAAATAAGGCAGGGGAAGTTCTTCATTTAACAAACTGCTTAATCGGCTCACGGTTGTATCTGTAATATTTTTTCCTTTTACGGCAATGTCAACATCTGAACCGGGTTTGTAATTTCCCATGGCGCGGGAACCGAATATCGTTGCCTGCTCAATGACAGAAAAAGAACGCAATGCACTTAAAATATATTCAACATCCTGTTTTTTCAGTCCGCAGTTCATTTTTCAGATAATCGTAAAGTTCTTTCAATGCCGGATGGTAAAGCTCTTTAATTTTGTTTTGCAGCTCCGCCGCCAAATTCTGATTATATGTATGGACGCTCAGATTTCTGTTTTCCAAAGCCTCAATCCACACATGCCCGTCTAGGATCATTTGGGATTGAAATGCCTGTTTTACGGCGTCTCTGGGGCTTTTGATGATGAAGCCCTGAGATTCAAGGTAATCCTTCATCAATTTCCATGCCAGTTCAAACGTCATCTCGAAAAATTGAATAATACCGGCGCATTCTAATTCCGAAGGAGATGCGCCGGCAATATATTTGTCTAACAGCAAAAAGGCTTTTTCATAATTCTGAAAGCGCTGCTTCCATCGTATCTCTTTCATATTCATCAGACAGAACCTCTCCGTTCCGCTCCGGAGTGCGCGCCGCCGGCGTGTCCCCGCGGAATATGCGGCAATTATTTCAGCCGGCTTTTCAGACAGCCTGCGCTGATGCACTCCCTGTAACGGTCATCAAGAAATTTGGTTCTGTCAATCGTGATGTCGGTCGCGCATTTCAGGTTTACGAAAAAGCCGCGTTCATCTTTGTAACTGCACCGGCTGTTCCGCATTTTGATCCATTCATTCTGGCTTTTCTTGAGAATCTGTTTTCCCTCATCATCCAATTTTTCTTTCAGTTTTCCGTAAGCGGCATTCAGGTCTTTGTCTGCCTGAATATAAATCTTGTTCAGGCAGTACAGATCGTCAAAATCGTCTCTCGGATTGTCACAGTCCGCATGGAGCGCGGCAGCCGCAAACAGCAGGATAAACATCAGCAAACCTGTTTTTTTCATTGTGTATCTGCTCCTTTTTTTTCGGGTTTCGACATCGTTTCGACATCGTTTCGACATCAAGGACTGAACTCATTTTAGAAATTTTGTATTTTAAACCGATAAGGAGTGCCGCGTCAAGCCTGTTTTGCAAAAGAAAACAAAAGAAAATTGATACAGACTGAACGAGATGTGTCATGGTGAATCCCTTCTGACTTTATACAGGATTATACAGGATATTCAGATAGTTTATATTATCCGGTTATCCTGCACATCCTGCATAATCCTGTTAAATTTGCGAGTGATCGCAATCGGAAAAAGAGATTAATCATCTGCTTGATTGTCAGCATTTTTATGATTCCGCACGCTGAAGGGAAAGACGCTGAAAGGATGTATCGCAGACCGTCACGGCGGTTTGAGGCCGGCGAATATCGGAAAGAGGTTACGGAGTTCGGGGGAGACAGGCAGTTTTTTTTATCGGAAACCGCCGGCTGCTTTTTCGGTTCCGGCTGTATGACGCATGAGTTCTGCCGTGTTCTTTGCGCCCGATTTCCGCATGATGTTTGCCCGGTGCGCCCTGACCGTGTGGGGACTGATGCCGAGCCTTGCGCCGATTTCTTTCGGAGAACTGCCGCGGAGAATCAGTTCTTTCTTTTCCCGCTCTCTGCCGGACAGTTTTCCATATCGTTTTGATATGTCTGTTTCTGCGCTTTCAAATATGCCAGGCGTTCTTGCGAGAAGACACCATTCTTCGGAGAAGGAGCGGTCAATGAATTCTTTCCCCCGGGCAAGAGTTTCAAGGCAACTGAGAATGCCCTCGGGACCGGCGTCTTTCAGCATGTATCCCGATGCGCCGGCCTGCAAAGCCCGGATGAGATCGGAAATCCCGGCCCGGCGGCTGAGAATCATCACACGGGTATTTTTCAGACACCGCCGTATTTCCCGGGTCAGGCGGATGCCGTCCGTGTCGGGCAGTTCCGTATCGAGAATGACAATCAGGCTCAGGCTGTTCCGCAAGCCGGCAGACCCTGCCTGCCTGTGCCGGCTTCGTTTATAACCGAATAATTCCCGCCGGCTTCGATGAGGACTTTCAGTCCCGCTCTGTAAACCGGCTGACTGTCAATAATCAGAATACGTCCGGGATTTTTGCATCATCTTTCCTCCTGTGTATGTGAAAGTGTGTAAAAACTTACCCGATATAAAGGAAGTATATTTTGAACTGACATTTTCCCCCTCTCCCCGAAGCGCAGAGACGTTACGCTCTGCGGATTTGGGAAAAGACCGTCAGTCAGAATTGAACCGCTACCAAAAATAATTGATACATTTCCCGGAATTGAAAGTCAAGAAAAATTTTCAAATCTGCAAACTTCTTTTATGAAAATTCCGCATGGCGAATTTATCCTCCTCACAGTATCTGATAAAAAAAGACTGATACATTTCCTGAAATTAAAACCCGGGAAAATCTGTTTTTGAAAAAAAAGGCGGCTGAAGAAAAAATCTTCAGCCGCTTTCCGAGTTTCCGGGTTCAGCCGCCAATCCCCGGTCCTGTTTACCGACCTTATACGGTTTCATCCGGAACCTTGTCATAATCTTCAAAGGGACAGAGCGGTTCCGTCAATATATGATTCCGGATAAGGCATAATAAAGTAAAAGAATTTACCTGATAAATCCGAACCTCTGAATTTTTCAAAAACAGGGAGTTCTGTTCCCTGATGTTCGGTACCTGACTTCCATATCACATATTCACTGAATTTTATCCCGGAATGTCTGTAAGTATCTTTTTGTTCCCATCCCCCGGCAACATCCGCTCCTGCACGGACAGACATGCCGAACTTGCGGTCGGCGGTATCGGGGAGGATGAAATGTCTGTCATAAGCTCCCGGGGCAATTTCCGCAACTTTATAATCATAGTCGGAGGAACCGGCATACAGGGGATTATCAGGGGAAGAAAACCTGACAAATATATTTGTCACTCTGTGGGGATAAATGTCCGCATTGCGGTATTTTTTCACCGCGTCTTCAGCCTCTTCGGAACCGGCATCAAATATATTATCATAAATACATATCCGATCCGTCACATTGAACAGATCCGGCGGTGTCGGTTCGCATATATCCTTAAATCCTGCCGCAATCCCGCTGTCCTCCGAACCGAGCTTTCCTCTGTAAACCAGATAAAGGTAAACATCTGTTGCCCACAGGGGGAGGGGGGCGGCACTCAGATCAGCTTCGAATTTTTTGAAAGACGACGAGGAAAGCGTGCAGTTGTCTCCCAGTTCTTTCACAATATAACGGAACTCACCCGGACTGGGAGAAAAGGGAGCTTGGAAAGGATCTTTCCCGGACAGCCTGTATTTTATCACAAGCGTCAGTTTTCCGCCCGTCATCTCCTCCGGTGTTTCTTCGCCGTCCGTAACTTTTTTGCTGATATTCCGGGCAAGAAAGGTAATTTTTTTAAAGCCCTGTGTCCGGGGATCCGTCACGGCTTCCGGGTCGGGAATGAATGAATACAGTCCCGTATCCGAAACCGCAATTTCTATTCTGCCCCGGAAAAAATAGTCCAGCAGACCGGCGGAATAGCGTACAGCCTGAGGAATCAGTTTGGCGGCGTAATCTTTGAAACATTCCTCATCCAATTGGAGAGTTCTGTTGAACACTCTGTCATCATAGTTATGATCATATTCGGGAGAATTCCAATTTCTTACTATATCATTAGTGAAATACCCGGGTTTCACAAAGTGTTCAATATACTCCCCGTCTCTGACCTTTCTGATGTAGAAAGTCGTATCCGGTATTCCGTCTTCGGCAATGACGGTTTCCGGAAACACACCGCCTGCCAGATATGTTCCGATATTCGTACTGTCCTTACTCGGGTAAGGATAGTGGTTGAATATCGTGTACTTGCTGAAAAAATTGAGGTTCGTATATTCTGCCAGGCCGAGCGAATCACTGTCCGGCAGAGGGGCGGCTCCTGTATAGCTGTCGGTATCCCAGAAATCGGTAAGCGATGTTTCGGATTGGACATCTCCTCCGTAATTATCAACCCATTCCTTGAGGTTATCATTGTGCAGCTTGACATAAGCCTCAAATTTGTTGCCTCTCCAAAGCTCTGTAATTGAACCTGCTCTGCCGATGAAATCCAGATGAGATATGAAATCATTTCTTACATGGGCGGGAACAGCCGTGTCCTGTATAAGATGCAGCACCTGACCCGGAGACCGCAAGGTTTTGCCCATGTGTTCATTTCTGATATTCTCATCAGTCGCTGTCAGGAAAGTATAAAAATAGTCCCCGGCGCTTTCCCAGTCCCACAGATTACGATTCAGCGTTGCTTCATCTCTGTTGCCCGGAACCGGTTCGGTGTAACCTGTTGCCCAGGTGACGTTGGATACGGTTGCCTCCGGAGGGTACGGAGCAGGCTCGCTGCACACCCAATGGTCATCGCATATCCAGTCTGTAAGCCACCACCTGTCCGAAAGACCGGAATCCGGCCATGCGATATTATTGTCAGGATCATGGAAATGGTTGTTGGCGCGGCAAGCAGGCTTGTCCTCAAGCTGGGAACCTTCTGTAATCCAGTCCATCGCCTTCTTTCCTCCAAATTCCGTATCTATGCCGTTCGGGAAATCAAGGTTATCTCGCAGGTATTGCTTTATTACCGATTTGTCAACAGCCAGTTCGCTGAGTTTCCTGTGGGTGTGAGTATCGTTGAAAGCCAAAACATTGCCGGAAAACATAGTAACAAGCATAAACAGCAGACATATTCTTTTCATATTATTCTCTCCTTAAACTTTTCAGATACAATTCGTGTTCTGATCTGATCGCCTGAAAAAACAAACCGTCACTGCCATATCTGGCTCTACAATAATTACGCACCGATACCGCAAAATCGGCATGTCTGTCCCGGGAATATATCTCTGTGAAAGGTTCGAGTCTGATCACCATGCCGTTCCTCGGCCGGAACCATTTTCTTTCCCGGTATCTGTCCTCATATTCCGGTTTGTTGTAGGGAAGAAAGACGGTTCTGCTGTACCAGCAGACATATCCTTTTTTGTAAACCCCCATGTCATATTCGCCGAGCAGAAGATAAAGGTATTTCGGTATCTGAAAAAAGCCCTCATCGTCCGAGAGCACCTCGGCTGTCTCAAGCATGTCCCGGGATGAAGGCAACCCGGGCGGGGCAAAATGGGCTTCAGCCCAGCTTATCACTATCGCCGCCCCACCGACCGGCTTGCCGGTTCCGGCATCCACAACCTGCCCTCTGATCATATACCGTATCCCGCAGGCCGGCGCTGACAGCACAGTCAGAAGCAGTCCGGTACAGAGCAGAAAATTTTTTACATTCATTTTTTTCTCCTGACTTCACAGCACGTTTAACGTGAGTTCAACGTAAGTATCTGCCGATTTTAATAAAAGGAAACATCAACAGAACCCGGCACAATCAAAAGGTTATGCAGAAATTCCTCAGGTCCGCTTTAAAAGGGCGGATAAAAAAAACAGACGGTTCGTTACATCAAACTCACGTCGCTTCAGAACCCCTCTATCTTCCATAATCCGTCATATCCTATTATAAAATAGATATAATAGGTGACATCATAGGTTGTTCCCCCGACTGTTTCCTCTTTTTTTATTCGATACTTTACAATATTATCAATTGTATAAATTAGTTGTGGCTCACGCATTGCCGAGGCGATCTCCGGAAGTCTGTCTGCCAGTGCGTCGAATATTTCCCGATAACCGGCTCGGGAACCTTCATGGAAATAGTTCAAAGCGCCTTCAATGTTGCCGTTAATCAGCGCCTGCCGCATTTCACTCCACAGGGATCTGAAAAAAGCGTCTGCGCTTTCCCGTGACATGACATTTATCATAATCTTTTCGGAATATTGAATGCCTGCCGCATCCGTGAGCAGGTAAACCAGCGTATAAAAACCGGGGGCGTCAAACACCAGTTCCCAGTGTCTGAGTTCCGACTTTGTGATCGTCGGCGCTTCCGGTCCCTTCCATGCGAGCGAACACCCGGTCTGCTGATTCGGCAGAAAAAAGTCGGCGTCCAGCTTTACGGTCAGAGGTGCAAGCCCTGACCGGGGGTAAGCCTCCAGGGTGATCCGTGCGTCGGAAGGCAGGGAAACGACAGTGACAGCAGATGCTGCGGTATTTCCGTAAATATCTGTAATTACAGCTTTTACAATATTCACCCCTTCTTCAGGCAGAGAAACATGATTTGCGAAAAATCTGCTTCCGCTGATATGCGCGGGCACGCCGTTCACAGTTATTCCCGCATGACTGCCTTCACTGACAAATGTCCCCTGCACAGTGATTTCTTTCCCGGATACGTTTTGTCCATCCGCAGGTTCGGTTACGGATACGGACAGCACCGCGGATGAGACCCTGACAGTGACGCGGGCTGTCGCAGTGCCGCCGGGTCCCGAGGCGGTGACGGAATATTCGGTTGTTTCATCCGGTGTCACCGTGAGGGTTCCCTGTGTCCCGACTGTGCGGGTGCCGGGCTGAATCACACAGCCGTCCGCATACTTCGCATTCCATGTCAGCACAGATGACTCACCGGGCCGGACCGAAGCCGGATCGGCGCTTACTGTTATCTGAGGCGGCAGAGATGCGACGCTGACAGTGACGCGGGCTGTCGCAGTACCGCCGGGTCCCGAGGCGGTGAGGGAATATTCGGTTGTTTCACTCGGTGTCACCGTGAGGGTTCCCTGTGTCCCGACCGTGCGGGTGCCGGGCTGAATCACACAGCCGTCCGCATACTTCGCATTCCATGTCAGCACGGATGATTCCCCGGGCTGAACGGAAACCGGATCGGCGCTTACCGTCACTTCGGGCAGAACCTTTATTTCGGCTGCTGCTGTTTTCACAGTTCCCTGCATCACAGCCGTGAGTGTGTAAGCCGTTGTCACGGAAGGCTGCACCGTCAGCGAGCCGTCCGCATTCACAGCGCCGATTCCCGGCTCAATGCTCACTGTGTCCGCATTGACGGTCTCCCATGTCAGGACAGATGTTTCTCCGGCAGCGACTGTATCCGGATCCGCCGAAAACCTGATGATCCGCAGTTCCGGAATATATCCTGTCACAATAACCGGGCCGCTGCTCCGTGCCGTAACACTGTTCACACCGTCACTGATGACAGCATACACATAATATGAACCTGAGGGGATTTCCGAAGTATTCCAGACATATTCATCCCCGGTTCCCTCGGCATCCTCGCTGAGACCGCTTACAATGAGTACTCCGTCCGCTCCGTTATCATCGGTGTCATAATACAGGGAAATCTGAGCGTCGTCATCAGGGTCTTCGTCTGTCCATTCTATAACAAAAAACCCCTGCGCCGTGTCATCCCTGCCGTCCGGCTCTGCAAACGCAAGTGTCGGTGCGGTGTTGCTGCCGGCGGAAGTGGTTACGGATGCGGGTCCGCTCTCAGCCGAGCAGTTCCCCGCAAAGTCGCAGGCTGCGACCGTATAGGAATACTCGGTCAGAGGCAAAGCCGCTGTGTCGGTCCATGCTGTCCCTGTCACAGTTGCGGCAGCACCGCCGTTGCGGAAAATCCTGTATTCCTTCACGCCAGTATTGTCCGAAGACGCATCCCAGGACACTGCGACCTGACAGCAGGGAACTGCGGAGATTTCCGCAGCAGTCACATTCTGCGGAACCGGGGGCGGCTCCGTGTCTTCCTGCTGAAGAAAGGCGTAAATATAGGCTGCGCCCGTATCGGCACCGGCTGCGCCGTCATGGAAAGGGGCGCCCGCAAGCGCATATCCGTCGGCGATGCTGACGGACTTCCCGAGCTGCGCGTAGTCCTGCCCGTTGCCCGCGAGCAGCTTGGCGTGTTCTGTCCATGCGGCGCCCTCACGTCTGAAAATATAGGCGGCACCGGAAGCCCTTCCCCTGTCGTCTCCGCCCCATGCCCCTGCGATCACATAAGCGCCGCTGATCGCAACAGCTTCTCCCAGAGCATCCGCTGCTTCGGGGTCCCCGGCTGCGAGTTTTGCCTCATAAACCCATGCCGCGCCTTCACGCCTGAAAACATAGACGGATCCCGAATTACTTCCGCCGTCGTCATCCCCGGGCGCGCCGCACACGATATAATCGCCGCTGATGCCCACGGAAAAACCGAACAGGTCCCGCACTGCCGCATCCGGCGCTCTGAGTTTCGCCTCCTGTGTCCATGCGGCGCCGTCATAAGCGAACACATAAGCCGCACCTTCGGGTTCGGGCATCCCGCCGCATGTGCCGCATCCCCGGATGCCGATGACCGCCCGGTTTCCGCTGACAGCCACGGACTGACCGAAATAATCGTATATTGCCGCATCGGATGCGGTGAGTTTCGCCTCCTGCGTCCATGCCGCGCCGTTCCGCCTGAAAATATAGGCGGCTCCCGAATTGGCCGCACTGCCGTCATCACCCGAAGCGCCGACAATGACACAGGTGCCGCTGACAGCCGCGGAATTTCCGAAACCGTCATAAGCCGCCGCGTCGGAGGCGGTCAGTTTTGCCTGAAGGCTCCACGCGCCGTTTTCCCGGACAAAAATATATGCAGCGCCCGCGCTGTTAGCCCTGTCATCGTCGCCCGAGGCGCCGACAACGATATAATCGCCGCTGACTCCGATGGCTTTCCCGAAATTGTCGTATCCGTCGTCATCCGGAGCCTCAAGTTTTGCCTCCTCTGTCCAGGCTCCGCCCTCACGTCTGAAAACATACGCGGCCCCGGGACTTTCCGGATTGTAGCCGTCACCCGCAGAACCCGCGACAGCGTAATCTCCGCTGATCCCCGACGCATATCCGAAATAACCGCGTGCCGGGGCGTCCCCGGGCATCAGTCTGCTTTCCGTTATGTCTCCGTATGCGGCACCGAGCATAAAACACAGACACAGCGCGGCTGCGGAAACGGCAGTTCCCGCGGCTTTCAGCAGCGGCATGATACTTTTCCTGCGATTTTTCAAAGTGCTGTCCTCCTTGAAATGTAAAAAACCGATGTGATTTTTTGCAGACTTCCGAAAAAATACGGAAATGTCTGCTCCCGATATTTTTATAACAGAAGACATTACAGGAAAAATGCGGGGCTGTATATAGTCAGAACGCGTATTTTCGCATAGTCGGAGCGCGTATTTTTCACAGTCACAATGATTAGTCAGATGAACAGATGATTAATCAGACAGAGAATTTGCGGCTGATCAACTTTTATGTCATTCTGAGCGAAGCATCCGGCCGGGTCGTAACCCCACGCCTTGCCGTAATTAATATATTTCCTGTTCCCACGCGGCGCAACGGCGCATCGGAACGGGAGGCGAGGGTAAATCGCGCAACTGCGTAACTCTTATTTTACATATTACAATAATTGTGTTATATATTTGTCAGTTCAACGCAGAGAACGGAAACGGGAAAAAAAGGAAAATACGATGAAGCCTCTTCTGATTACAATAGACGGGCCCGCGGGCGCAGGCAAAACCAGCGTCAGCCGAATGCTCGCCGCTCGGCTCGGATACAAAGTGGTTGACACCGGCGCACTTTACAGAGCGGTTGCATATCACGCAAAGTCTGCGGGATTGCAGCCGGATGACGACAACGGACTTGAAAAATTATGCAACAGTCTGAATCTGAAATTCATACAGAATGAAAAAGGGCAACGGCTCTTATCCGGAGAGTCGGACATCAGCGACAAGATTCGCACGCCGGAAATCACCATGCTTTCCTCTGCTGTTTCCGCAAGACCTGTTGTAAGGACATATCTTTTAAAAATACAGCGGGAAATCGGGCGGGAAAAACGCCTTATTTTTGAAGGGCGTGACATGGGGACGGTTGTTTTTCCGGATGCCGATGTAAAATTTTTTCTGACCGCTTCTCTGAAAACAAGGTCGTTACGGCGCTATCAGGAACTGGCGTCCCAGCCGCTTGAAGCTGTAGCGGAGGATATGAAGCGCCGCGACAGCAATGACACAAACCGAACATTGTCTCCGTTGCAGCCCGCTCAGGATGCGGTTATCATAGATTCTACCGATCTTTCACTTGAAGCGGTTGCGGAAAAGATGCTGTCTTATATCAATGCGCTTAATGAGTAGTGTAGTCATGTAGGGTGGGCAGCTTGCTGCCCACCTTGCTGCCGACAGATTTCTGCAAACAAATCAAGCTTGACAAAGCACCGAAAGGCAGACGAATATGTATGAAAATTTTTTCGGTTTCAAGGAAAGACCTTTCCAGTTAGTTCCGAATCCTGCCTATCTTTTTCTGAGCAGAAGCCATGAAGAGGCGTTGGCGCATCTTACTTATGCGGTTTCACAAGGCGACGGCTTTGTGGAGATTACCGGAGAAGTGGGAACCGGCAAAACCACATTGTGCCGTGTTTTTCTTGAGAATCTGGATCAGAATATCGAGGCGGCATATATTTTCAATCCCAAACTGAACGCCGTACAACTGCTGAAAGCCATCAACGATGAACTCGGGGTTGATTCAAACGCCAATAATATCAAGACGCTGATTGACCACTTGAATTTTTTTCTCATGGAAAAAAAAGCTGAGGGAAAAAAAGTCATTCTGGTCATAGACGAAGCTCAGAATCTCAGCAAGGAAGTTCTGGAACAGTTACGGCTTCTTTCCAATCTGGAAACTTCCACCGCCAAGCTCCTGCAAATTATATTGGTCGGACAGCCCGAACTCCGGGAAATGCTTGATTCTCACGAACTTCGCCAGTTGGGCCAGCGCATCACGCTGAGTTATCATCTGATGCCCCTGACATTCAAAGAAACCAAAGAATATATCGAACACCGCATCCGGGTGGCTTCCCGCAAGCCGGGACTCAGATTCAAGTGGTCTGCGCTTAGGGCGATTTATAAATATTCGGGCGGCATTCCCCGTCTGGTCAATATTGCCTGCGACCGTTCCATTCTCACGGCTTACGGTCTGAATCAGTACAAAATCACCGGAAACATTGCAAAATCCTCCATACGGGAATTGGCAGGCAGAGGCGATTTGAATCGCTACGGACTTCAGGGAAACATGAAGCCTTTCCTGATTTTCTCTTCGTTATGTCTGATTCTGCTTTTGCTGGTTTTGTATTCTCCTGTAAATTTTGATTTTTTCAAAAGCAGAAAAACCCCGGTTTCTCAGACGCAATCATCAAAAGCGGCTGTGTCTGCAAAACCTGAAACAGCAGATAACCAGCCCGAACACAAGGCTGCGGAAACAGCGGATCAGCCGCCTGAGACAGCCGAACATCAGGAATCCGAAAAAAAGCCTTCCGAAGATTTGCAAACAAACCCGGAAACTGCTGTTGCGGAATCCGGACAAAATCTGCTGGATTTTCTGGGCGCGAAAGAAACGCGTGCTTCAAGACATTCCGCATTGAAAGCCGCTTTGGAAGCATGGAATACCGATGCTGTCATCAAGCCTTATTTGGACAATATGGAGGATGCGCCGTCATTCTTCCGTCTCGGCGCAAAGCATAACGGGCTTATGACGCAGCGGGTTGAAAGCGATGTTGAGCTGATAAAACGGCTGAATCTTCCGGCTATTTTTGAGTTTAACTCGCCCAAGGGCGCATCGCCGGCGTACCTCACGCTTGTCAAAACAGATGAGAGAAAAATGACATTCAGGAGCGAAAAAGATTTGATAGATGCGGAACAGGAGGAGGTTGAAAGTTACTGGTCCGGCACGGTTTATGTGCTGTGGAAAAATTTCTTTGCCTATTCGGGGTCAATTCCCCGTGATACATCGGAAGATTCTGTGATAACGCTGAAAATGATTCTCCGTGACATCGGATTCAGCGAGATTGAAATGAACTCGACGTATGACGAGCAGACGCGGGAAGTCATAGAAGGCATTCAGGAAAAGAACGGCATCCGCGTGGACGGCGTGGTGGGACCGCTCACCAAAATTATTCTTTACAACAATATGAAATCGTTGGAAATGCCGAAGCTTAGTGAGAAGTGAGAAATGTTTGTTTTTTTAACCACGAAAGCACGAAAGGTATGAAAAGCACGAAAGAAAATTTTCATATCTTTCGTGTCTTTCAATACTTTCGTGGTTTCGTGGTTAAAAACATGAAACCGTAGTTTGTTTTTTTAACCACGAAAGCACGAAAGGTATGAAAAGCACGAAAGAAAATTTTCGTGGTTTTCTTTTATTTCGTGCTTTCGTGGTAAAAATATTTCGTGCTTTCGTGGTAAAAAACTTGAAAGGAGTCTGAAAAGTGAGTTCCATATTAAACGCTTTGAAAAAACTTGATAAAAAATCTCAGCCGCAGAAAACGGATCAGCCCTGGACACAAATAGATACAAAAGAGGCGATCAATCATCGGGTAAAACGCTTCCGGCTCCTCAGCAGACTTGTTTCAGGGCTTGTCATAGTTGTGATTGCTGTTGCCGGGACTTGGCTTGTTCTGAGTCAGAAGCAGGTTTTTACAGAAAAATTTTCTGCCGAGGCTCCGCTTTCTGCTGAGAAAGAAAAAAATGCGCCTCCGGTGCCGGCTACGGAAAAAAAAGCCGAATCAAAGATGCCGGATGCCCAACCCGCTGTTCCCGTAAATGTTCCTGAAAAAATCGTCACAGATGAGAAAACAGCGCCGATACCGGCAACGCAGCAGCAGCCGCCTGCAATCCCCGTGAATCTCCCTGAAAAAGCTGCGAAAATGCCGGATTTGCCTGAGACAAAGCCCACTCCGCAACCGCCGCCTGTGAGCGTTTCGGAAAAAATGCCTGCTCCGAATACAGTTCCAAAGGCTGTCTCTCCGCCGGGACCGACTCCGGGAGTCAGTGAAACTCAGGCGCAGATGCAGAAAAAAACATCGGAAGCCGATGCAAAAACAAAACCTGAAAATCCGCCGTTTCTTTCCGAAGAAAAGCGGGCGGAATTGGAAATGCTTCAGAGTGAAATTGACAAGATGATGGAAAATGTAACGCCGGAGCAGGCTGCCGAACTCAAGACGGTTCAGGATGAGATTAAACATTTTAAGAAAACTGGGAAATTCAAGCAAGATATAGAAAGTCCGAAACCGACGCCGCCCCAAGCCGCCGCTCCGGAACAGGAGGCAAGTTCAGCAAAGCCGGGGGATGCTTCCCGGTTAAAAGTGCAGGCGCTTGTCTGGTCGGACGATCCGGGAAGCCGTTGGGCGATGGTCAATGACCGCATCGTCCGCACCGGCAGTTCCATAGACGGCGCAACGGTAACGTATATCGGCGAAGATCATATTATCGTCAAAGAAGGCGGCGAGGAATGGGAATTGAAGTTTCAGATTAAATGAGGGGGCGGCGCGCCTGCTCTATGTGTATCTACAGGGATTGAACAATGTCTGAACCCTGATTCACCTGATTAAACGATTTTCAGGATTTGTGTTCAGCCTGTTAATTCGGCTTGACAGAAATCATGCAAATCCTTTAA
>JAIFKL010000075.1 GCA_020049595.1 Desulfobacteraceae bacterium | reverse complement strand
CACAGCAATCCCTCTTGCCCGGCCTTGGGGCACTGGGGTGTTCCATCCGCCTTTTTCAGCCAGAAGCGACAGGAGATTATAGGGTCTGGAGCCTTTTTCTATATGATCCAGACGGAATTGAAGCGGATCCTTTCCCGCAGTATATGCCAGCTCATCCATGAAGGATTCCACAGTAAAAACATTGACAGAGTATCCTACGGACCGCCACCATCCCACTGTTACGGGAGAATTTACCATCACATAGTTCACGAGCAGATTCGGGAGAGAATACACCATATCCGTAATGCCGGCGACAGCATCCGAGTCAATGCCGTTTTCAACGGCCCGGGGCATCTTCGCAGACATAACCGACGGCGCGGCAACTTTATGCGACCACGCGACCACCCTGCCATCCTTATTCAATCCGGCAGTTATTCTGCACTGACTTGCCGGACGGAAATGATCGTTGGCAAAATCATCTTCACGGGTCCATATCACTTTGACCGGGCGGCTCAGGGTTTTGGAAAGCAATACCGAGTCCTCAACTGCGTCCTGTTCCCCGCGCAGACCGAAACCGCCGCCGGCTGGCAAGGTCATCACTTCCACCTTTTCAAGGGGCAGACCGGTGATTTTGGATGCCGTAAGCTGGGTGGTGGTCTGATCTTGGGTCGGAATCCACACCCGGCAGCGCTCTTTTTCAACATGCGCGGTGCAGTTGATCGGCTCTGCCTGAGCGTGAGAGATATAGGGAAGTTTGTAGGATTGTTCTATTGTCTGAGCGGCTTCTGCCAATGCCTTTTTCACATCCCCGCTGCTTTTTGCCGCTGCCCCCGCTTTCTCAAGATGCTCTTTGAACAAGGCATCCAGGGTGTCATTATTCAGGTTCGGATGGGAACCTTCGGACCACCTGACCTTGAGCGCATCCCTGCCCCGCATGGCGCTATATGTCGTTTCCGCACATACTGCAATCCTGTTTTCAAGCGGTACCACTTTGATCACCCCTTTGACCGCCGTAGCCGCTTCCGCATCGTAGGATTGAAGCGAGGCACCGTAACGGGGCGGACGCGCCGCGACAGCGATGCACATACCGGGTACGGTGAAATCAAAGCCGAAAACGGTCTTGCCCGCCACTTTGTCCGGGATATCCAGCCGATTTCTTTGAGTCCCGATCATGCGGTAATCTTTCGGATCTTTCAGCCTCGGGTTTTGGGGAACCGTGCGTTTTCCCGCGGCTTCTGCCAGTTGCCCGTAGCAAAGGCTGCGCCCGTCCGGATGAATGACTTTGCTGTCTTTGGTGACACATTTTTCTGCCGGAAGTCCCCACTGTCCGGCTGCTGTTTCAACCAGCATCTGCCGGGCCGCGGCACCGACATTGCGGAACAGATCCCAGCGATGGCGGATACTGCTGCTGCCTCCGGTCACTTGTGCATGCCATACAGGGCTTTTAAACGGCTCTGCGGCCAGGGCCATTTTTACCTGTATCTTTTCCCATGCGGCATCCAGTTCATCCGCGATAATCATGGGAATACCGGTGTGAGTGCCCTGACCGAGGTCTGTCTGACCGACCCATATAGTAATCGTATCATCCGCGGCAATCTCCAGAAAAGCATGGGGCTTGAACGGGGGATCCGAAGCCGCCAGCGCCGGGGATACATTGAACAGATTCAAGGGATTTGGAAAAACACTTGCGGCAATCACCAGGCTGCTTTTCTTCAAAAAGGACCTTCTTGTCATATCGCTGTTCATAAAATTATCCTCCCTGTTTGGCGCTCATTTCGGCAGCCAGCCGGATGGCCTGTTTAATCCTCGGATGGGTTCCGCACCGGCAGATGACGTTATCCATCTCATCGCTGATCTGTTCTTCGGACGGGTTCGGCTTCCGTGAAAGAAAATCAACCGCCTGAAGCATGATGCCGGGCTGGCAGTATCCGCACTGGGGCACCTGTTTTTCGATCCAGGCAAGCTTTATCGGATGATTGTCGGGCAAGCCTTCAACGGTCGTGATCTCGCTTCCCTGCACCTCTTCCGCATTCACCATACAGGAACGCCGGGCTTTGCCGTCAATCAGAACTGTACATATACCGCATTCTGCAATGCCGCAGGTGTATTTCACGCTCGTTATCCCCAGATTGTCCCGCAGTATCCACAACAAAGGGGTCCCCGGATCCGCATCTGCCTCCCTTTTCGTACCGTTCACATTTAATACAATCATAATTTCCTCCCTGGTTTATACTGAACAAGATCATAATTTGTGAAAAAGAAGTAAAAAAATTATATTAATCAAGAAATTTCAATAAGTTATTCTGTAGAAGCTGTAAGAAAACTACTCATAAAAAACGGACTGAAAGTAATCCGCCCCCGAATCGTACCCGGCAATACTCCGAGTCCGGAGGAGCAAAAAAAGCGGTTGAGAATTATTATGAGATAAGATAACTTACTGATTCTATTACAGAATTTCACTGGATTATTAATGTTTGATAGCCAATTGGTATGAGATTTGACAACCCCGTCTCTTAATAAAATGACAGAAGTTGTCAAATCTTAAATCTGTCATTCCGCCGTTTTGGTCAACTCGGCGATTTTCTTTTCCAACTCCGCAAGCTTCTTTTTCATTTCAGGGAGCATGGGGATGATCCGTTGCACCCGGAGCCAGAGTTTGTGAGGGATGCCCGGGGACCCGGAAATCACTTCTCCGTCAGCGATGGATTTGACAACGCCCGCCTGAGGTCCCACGGTCACATTGTCGCCGATGGAAAGATGCCCCGCTATGCCTGCCTGCCCCGCCAGCACCGCATGTTTCCCGATAGTCACACTACCGGAAATGCCAACCTGCGCCACGAGTATGGAGTTTTCCCCCACCGTCACATTGTGAGCAATATGCACGAGATTGTCGGTTTTCACACCCCGGCAGATATGCGTTTTGCCGAAAGTCGCCCGGTCAACGGTCACATTGGCACCGATTTCCACGTCGTCATCTATCTGCACAATGCCTACATGCGGAATTTTGCGGTAAGCTTCTCCGTCAGGAACAAAACCGAAGCCGTCGCTGCCGATCACCGCGCCGGCATGGATAATCACCCGGCTGCCGATGAGGCAGCGTTCAAAAATCGTCACATTCGGGTCTATCAGCACATCATCCCCGATGACCACATTATCTCCGATAACGGTATTGGCGTGAATCCTCACCCGGTCGCCGATCCTGACGTTGTTTCCGATCACGGCAAAATGAGCAATGAAAATGTCTTTCCCGAATTGCGGATTCTTCCCGATGCAGGCATTGGGGCTGATGCCGCATTCCGGCTTTGCGGAGGGACAGAAAATTTCCAGCACTTTGAGAAAAGCAAGCTGCGGATTGTCAACAAGCACATAGTCATACTTCTCGCTGTCTGCGGGCGCAGACCAGTTTCGGGGAACAATGACCGCGCCCGCACGGGTTTCATGTATCTGCTTCAGGAATGCCGCGTTTCCGGCATACGTTATATCGCTTTCGGCTGCATTTTCAAAAGAGGCGGCTCCGAGAATTTTTCTCTCCCCCTTGCCTTTCACTTCACCGCCCACGAGTTCGGCGATTGCTGCAAGAGATATTTCCGGCATTGCGGTCTTTCCTTATTGTTTGGCAAATCTGTCATTATACTGTTTGATGAGTTCCTCTGTTACATCAATGGTATTCGGCGAATACAGCACTCCGAGTTTTTCAATAATCAGCAGATAACCGCCTTTTTTCCCCATGTCCTGAACTACCTCGAAAATATCTTTTTTCATGCTTTCCAATTTTGTATTCTGAAGCTTGAGCAACTCATCGTTATATCTGCCTTTCAGACGTTTGATGTCCAAAATTTTGATTTCAATTTCCCGTTCTTTTGTCTCGCGCTGTTCTCTGCTCATGACTGCTGCTTCCCGCTCCAGCTTCTTTTTCAGCTCCTCAATTTCTCCGCCTTTGGATTTGAGGTCAGCCTCCATTTCTTTTCCTTTTTTATTGATTTCGCTCCGCACCAGTTTGCCTGCGCTGGATTCCTCAAAAATCTTCTGCAAATCCACAATTCCTATTTTGACAACATCCTCAGCATACAGAGAAGCGACAGAAAAGAAAAAGAAAAGTGTTGTGATAAAAACTGTTTTAACTTTAGACATTTGTAATTCTCCTTTATTAAATTGGAACACGAAAGCGCGAAAGAAACGAAAAGCACGAAAGATGAAAATGCGAAAAGATCATTATTTCGTGTTCTTCATTTCTTTCGCGCTTTCGTGTTCCATGTTTTCATGTCCTCAGAACGCCGAACCCATTGTAAATTCCCATCGTCCGCCCTTTTCCTCCCCTTCTTTCGGATCCAGAATGTAGCCGTTTTCAATCCGAATGGGCCCCATGGGCGAATACCATCTGAAACCGAATCCCGCGCTTTTACGCATATCACCCAAGTCTATCTCGGACTTGTCGTAAACATTGCCGGTGTCATAAAACAGCACACCCACAATACCGGCTTTCTTAATCAGCGGGATGAGAAATTCCGCGTTGAACTGAACAAACTGATAGCCGCCCACGTCAACGACTGTTGTTGTGCCGTCCTCGTTCAGTTTGTCTTCTTTCAGGCAAATATCCCGCCAGTCAAAGCCGCGCAGCGAATTCATGCCTCCGAGATAAAACTTTTCATAATCCGGGAGTTTTCCGCCGGTATTCTGCTCGACGCGTCCGCCTTTGGCATGGAGAAATCCCACGGTCCCCCAAAACAGCGGGATATACTGACCGAGTTCTCCCAGATACTTGGTAAAAGCAATATCTCCCCCGATACCGGCATACTCGACCGTCAGGCTGTGATTGGCACCCTCTGTGGGGTTGAATACCTTGTCTCTTGAATCATACTGCAAGGTCGCGGCAATGCTGCTTGTGATGTTCTCCCCTTCCATTTCTATAATCGAATAGGAGGCGTTTTCTTTGTCAATATTCTCAATATCCGCAATATCATAAGAATAAGAAAGATAAGCACGGGTATAGTCATAAACCGGATAGCCGAATCTTACGCCGCCGCCCTTGCTGTCTTTGTCATAAATGTCATAATCCTTTTCCCAGTTGTAAAGGTCAAAACCCGCAGACAGAGGAATGTCAAAGAGCCATGGTTCGGTAAAACTCAGCGTGTAACGGGTGGTGCTGCCGCCGACTTCAGCTTTGAGCTGAAGCGTCTGTCCCAGCCCGAAAAGGTTTCTCTGGGAAACCGACACCATACCGAACACATTTTCAACGCTGCTGTAGCCGCCGCCGAAACTGAAGGTTCCGGTGGGTTTTTCCGTAATGTCAAGCTTCAGCACCATCTGATCATCGCCGCTTCCCTTGAGCGTATTGACCTTTATATCTTCAAAATAATCGAGCCGATGCAGATTCCGCACGCTGCGCTTGAGCCTCTGACCGCTGTAAAGTTCCCGCTCATATACTTCCAACTGACGGCGAATCACCTTATCACGGGTTTTGGTATTTCCCGTGATGAAAATCTTTTCAAAATAAACCTGTTTACCTTTCTCAATCGTGTATGAGATATTGACGATTCCGTGTTCAATGTCTTTGTCCATGCGGGGCGAAATATCCGCATAAGCATAGCCTTCGTCTGAATAAACATCCATAAGCGCCAGCACGTCATTACGTACAACTTCCTCGTTGTAAACCTTTTCTTTGCCGATTTTGAGCTGCCCGATCAGTTCCTGCCTGGTTCTGATAATGTCGCCGTCCACTTCCACTTTTCCAACTTTAAACTGGGCACCCTCGTCAATTTTCAGGCTGATATGTATCTCATTGTCCTTATACTCCACCTGCGGCTCGCCCACTCTTGCCTGTATATAGCCGTTATTGTGATAAAAAGACGAAATTTTTGCCGCATCCTGATCCAGATCGTCCTTGTTAAATTCTCCGGAAGAGGTGAGCCATGACCAGAAGCCTTTTTCGGAAGTTTTCATCAGTTTTTTCAGTTCGACGTTGCTGTAGGCGCTGTTTCCTGAAAAACTGATCTCTTTAATGCGGACCTTTTCGCCTTCGTTAATCAGAAATTCAAGGTCCGCCTGATTGTTTTCAAGGGGCTTGATGTTATGCGTAATGATGACATTATGGTAATTCTTTTCTTTGTAAAGCGATTCAATCCGCTTGATATTGTTCTGAATCTGAAAGATATTCAGAATAGAGCCGGTCTTTAGGTCCAGCGCATCCGTGATCTCTTTATCTTCATAGATTTTGTTGTTGATAACGCTGATGGTGCGTATGGTAGGTTTTTCAACAACATTGAAGTAAATGATTTT
>JAIFKL010000164.1 GCA_020049595.1 Desulfobacteraceae bacterium | reverse complement strand
TGCAAGTCGTTTTCTGTCTGAAACGATTTGAAAAATCGTTTTACTATGCAGTTAAAGTAAGACGAATGTGTTCCCAAACCGCCGGTTTGGGAACAAAACAGCACTTTGGCAGCAATTACAGATTGATTACGCCTGCATCGCAGACCAATTTTATCAGTTCTGGAGCGGTTCCCAGACGTGCGCCTTCTATCAGATTTTCTTTGGTAATATTTCTCGCTGTTGCACAGGGGGTGCATACAATAATCGGAACGCCGTGAGCCTGAAGATAGGCGATATGGTCATCGGCACTGTCGCCTGTTGCTGCCCGCACATTGACTGCCACGCCTTTTGCGGCAAGATAAACGCCTTCGTCAAGAAGGAACACGGTTGTGTTTTTGCCTTCCTTATGCGCCGCTGTCGCCATCTGAAAAGCCCTTGTTGCCCGGTTCGGGTCATTCGTTCCGCAGGACAGTGTGATTACAACATTGCTGGTCATTGTTTTACCTCCTGTATAGTTTAACTAATTAAATGAAATGAACAGGGATTTCTATAAGTAGCTGTTCAATATCTCTGCGTTTTTGCGAGAAAATTTATCTCTCGCAAAGACGCATCTGTTTTCAGCCCGGGCCGCAGAGCGGTCTCAGTAAATCGCCCGGCTAAAACAGACTTGCAAATCGCTTTGAAGCGACCCAAGCGAAAAATAGAAAAATTCGCTTTACTTTGCGCCCGGGCTAAAATCAGATGCGTCTTTGCGAGAAATCCATTTATCTCCGATAAATTCTATTCAAAATTCCATTCACGAACCGGCTTGAATATCAGTTCATTGGCGCGAATCATGTGCAGTTCCTGTCTTGCCACATTTTCAATAAAAACAGGGTCGGTTTTCAATCGCTCGATAGAACGATACAGGGAAATGTTTTCCTGCGTGACAGATTCATTCTTTTCCGCCATGCTTTCCTTAGTTTTTTTCAGCATGTTAAGGTCCGCAAGCCCTTTGTCGCCGAAGATAATCATCAGAAAGAAAAAGAAAATCACCACCATGACAAAAGACAGCAGAAAATTTTGTTTTATCGTTGTCATTTCAACCCCCTTCTGACTGTCGCCAGAACTTTTTCAAATTCCTGACTTTTGATTAAAAATGAAAAAAAAGCGTATAAAATCAGACCGCTTAAAATACTGATGGCAATGCCCGAAAAAAGAGCTGTCAGGCTTTTTCCGCCCGCGGGAATGATGAGAAATGCCAGCGACCACACCGCCGCGCCCATTGCCGCAGAGCATATCAGGGATTTAAGAGCAGATGTGAGTATGCTTTTCCATTCCAGCGAGCCGAGTCTTGCTCTCAATGCGCGGACAAGGAGGAAAAGATTTACGATAGATGCGAGAGATGTCGCCAAGGCAAGACCGCCGTGTTTGAGCGGTCCCATGAGGATGACACTGAAGAGGATATTGGCGATAATGGATATGACTGCAATCCGCACCGGCGTTTGGGTGTCCTGAAGCGCGTAAAAGGTGGAAACCACAATTCTCACGGCGGAGAATGCCCAAAGCCCCACGCTGTAATACAGCAGCGCGGCGGCAGTCATTTCAACAGTCTGCGCGTCAAACGCGCCTCTTTTAAAGAGTAGTCCTACGATGGGTTCTCTCAGGACAATGAGGCCTGCCATGGCAGGAATGGTAATAAAAAAAACGAGTTTCATGGAATAGGAAAAGGTGTGCCTAAGCGCGTCAAAATCCTGCGCGGCAGCCTGCCGGGAAAGACTCGGCAGCACTGCCGTTGCGGTGGAAATGGCAAAAAGTCCAAGGGGAAATTCTACAAGTCTGTCCGCATAGTAAAGATAAGACACGCTGCCTTGGGGGAGCAAAGACGCGAGCAATGTGCCGACCAGAATATTGACCTGATACACGGTTGCGCCGAAGACCGCAGGCAGCATCAGTATGCCGATTTTCTTCAGCCCCGGATGGTAGAAATATGTTTTCCAGTCTTTTGTCTCATTTATTTCGGTTTTCAGATAAATGCCTTTTTTTATCAGAAAAGGAATCTGAATGAGTAATTGCAGAAGGCCGCCGATTAAAACGCCGATGGCAATTCCGGTTATCGGCTCGCTCAGATGAGGCGAAATCAGCAATGCGGACAGGACGATGGCGACATTCAGCAGCACAGGCGAAACCGCCGGCGCGGCAAAATGACCCAGGGTGTTCAATATGCCCATGCAAAGCGCGACAAGGCAGACAAAAAAACAATAGGGAAACATGATGCGGGTCAGTATGACCGTAAGCGCAAATTTTTCAGGCGGTTCCGTGAATCCGGGCGCAATCACCCGGATAATCAGCGGAGAAAAAATAATCCCGAAAATCGTCACCGCCAGCAGAATCACCGCCAGCAGCCGCATTGCCGCGCGTGCGAGATAAAATGCCTCATCTTTTCCCTGCGTTTGCAGATATTCCGTGAAAACCGGAATAAAAGCAATGCTTAACGAACCTTCGGCAAAGAGTCGGCGCAGCAGATTCGGGATTCGGAACGCGACAAAAAACGCGTCCGAAGTCAGTCCCGCGCCGAAAAACCATGCCACCACAACATCTCTTATAAAGCCGGAGATACGGCTCAACAGCGTTGCCGCGCCGACCACTCCGACCGCTTTTGTCACACGGGCGTTTTCAGACATAATTGTTTAATTTTAAAATTAATTTTTATCAACCGCAGGGGTAAGCCCCCGTGCTTACCCCGTCCCGGCGGATACACGGACAAGGGCAGCCACAGGGGGCTGCCCCTACGGTTTAATTATTCATATTATCAACAGATTCAGGCAATACGGTCAAGTTTGTATAAGACCGCAATCATTATCACTGTTCCGCCCAGCATCCATGTAGGACCGAAAAGCCAGAGCGTAAAAGGAATCGCAAGATAATAGCCCCGCATTCCCAGCATATAATGAAGCGCGCCGCGATTCAGCGTGGCGACAACCGCTTCCGGCGTATTGAGCGGGTCCTGCTCCGCCGGCACGTTAATCATCAGACTGGCGTGATTATAATATCTTACAGACAGAGAGAAATTAAAAAAAGCAAAAAAAAGTTCCACAATCAGCACCAACAGCTTGATGAGCCAAAGCTGGTGGCATGTTGAACCCATAAAATTAAGCGTATGGGCAATTTCAGGCAAGCGCTCTGCCTGAAATGCCGTGTTCATAATGCCCACGTTTATGAAAATCGCCGTAGAAGCAAGAAAACTGGCTGCCATAGTCCAATTCCGCAAGGTCTGAACCGCAACAATATCCATCCTGCCCTGCATCATTGTTCTTACCCAGTCTGAGCGCAGACGGTTGGTAAGTCCGACTGATGTTTTCAAAGGCGAATGGCGAATCTGAAAAAACAGGTGGATATGGTAAACCGCCAGCATCAGCACCGAAGAAGAAATAAAAACAAATTCAAGCCATGCGCTGCCGTCTGTCAAAAAATCTCTGAAAGAACAGGTGAATTGCTCCATAAGCAAAATATTTAACAGTCCGTAAAGACACGCTGTGGGCGTGTCATCTGTCCGTGATATTTTATGTCCCTATACTGGACGCGGAGCGTCCGGGCTGCATTCCCACGCAGAGCGTGGGAACGAGAAAAACGAGAAATGTAGAACGGGTTTGAAACCCGTTTTACTGTTCGGGCTGCGCGTCCGGGCTGCATTCCCACGCGGAGCGTGGGAACGTAGAACGGGTTTGAAACCCGTTTTACTGTTCGGGCTGCGCGTCCGGGCGGCATTCCCACGCAGAGCGTGGGAACGAGAACTTGTAGGGTGGGCTTTGCCCACCCTACAAAAGTATTATGTCTTTTTCGCCAGCAGAACGCCTTCGATAAAAGGATCAATTTCGCCGTCAAGCACGCTGCTGATATTGCCGATTTCAAGATTGATGCGATGGTCTTTGACCAACTGATACGGATGCAGGACATAGGAGCGAATCTGATTGCCCCATGCAATGTCCTCCTTGCCGTCATGTATCTCCTGCCATTTCTCATCCTGCTTCTGCTTTTCAAGCTGATACAATCTGGCTCTCAGCACTTTCATTGCCATATCTTTGTTTCTGTGCTGGGATTTTTCCTGCTGACACTGTACCGCAATGCCGCTGGGCAGATGAGTAATCCGAACAGCGCTGCTGGTTTTGTTTACATGCTGGCCGCCTGAGCCGCTGGCTCTGAACACATCAATACGCAGGTCTTTTTCCTCAATATCAATCACGATGTTGTTGTCCACTTCGGGATAGACAAACACTGATGCAAAAGAAGTGTGACGCTTGCCGTTGGCGTTAAAAGGCGAAATTCTGACCAAACGGTGAACGCCTTTTTCGGATTTCAGATAGCCGTAGGCGTAAGTTCCGTTGGATGTGAAGGTGACGCTTTTGATGCCCGCTTCATCTCCGGGCTGAAAATCTATGATTTCGCTTTTGTAGCCCCTCCGCTCCACCCAGCGCGTGTACATTCTGAAAAGCATTTCTGCCCAGTCCTGGGCTTCGGTGCCGCCGGCACCCGCGTTGATTGAAACAATGGCGTTTCTATAGTCGTCTTCGCCGTCGAGCATAATGTCAAGCGAGAATTGTTTTATCCGATTGGCGATTGCCTGTATTTCTTGGGAAACTTCTTCGAGCGTATCCGAGTCGGATTCTTCCAGGGCAAGATCAAGAAGCATCTGACTGTCTTCCAAATCTTTGTAAAGCTTGTAAAAACTTTCAACTTTATCGGAAAGCGCGGTGCGTTCTTTCAGAACAGACTTGGTGCTTTCGGGGGTGTCCCAAAAACCGTCTTTGGTGATGATCGCCTCGATTTCCTGCAATCTTTTTTCTTTGCCGGCAAGGTCAAAGATACACCTTCAACTGTTCCAATTGACGAAAAAGTTCCTTAACGGTTTGTTTGATTTCTACGGACATGATGTGTTCCTCCTTAAAAAATGGTCAGCCGGGGTTATTCCCCGGCATTCGGATTGTATGATATAATCGTATTTTATACTTGTCAAGGCATGTGTGCGATTTATGTCTGTTCGGGCGCAAAAAACAGACCTCACCCCCCTACCCCCTCTCCGAAGGAGAGGGGGAGCAAGACACTCCCCTCCCCTACGGGGAGGGGACCGGGGGAGGGGTTTGCGTGCAGCGAAAAAATTCAAAACTGCGTGACTCCTAATCACATTAAAAAAAGATTGACTTTATCATGCAAAACATATTATATTTGGCTTTAAATTTTGAATTTGTTAAAAATTCAGATGCAATGCAAGGAGCATAAAATATGGATGCGGCTTCTCTGCTTTTTTACATGATGACAGGCGCAATCGGTACGGCATACTTTATTTACGGTAAAAAAAAGAGCAATTTCACAGCCGTGATGTCAGGCATCGGTCTTTTCGTATTTCCTTATTTTATTACAAATACTTATGCTGTATTCGCCGTCGGGCTTGTGCTGATCGCATTGCCTTTTATTTTCAGAGAGTAGATATATATACTGATCCGCTTTTGTTTTTTCTGCCGCAGACGCACACAGACATGCACAGACAGATATCCGGAAGCGGAATACGGCATATATGCGGAAAATATGCCGTAAAATTATATAACCTTTTAATTTCAAATCAGATATATGAAAGGAACAAATATGACTCGCAAAACATGTCTCATGCTTTTGGCAATCTGTCTGATTGCCGGGTTCGGATGCAGAATCGGCGCTGTAAATCTCAAAATCCGCTATGACCGGATCGAAGGACTGAAACAGGGCGACCGTGTTATTTTTGAACAAAATCAGATCGGTACGGTGACGGGTGTTGTTTATACCGCAACGGGGCGTTATGAAGTTGACGCGGCGGTTAAAGCCGAATTTGCCGATGCGGCCACGGAATATTCCGAATTTTTTATTGTTTCGGACCCGCAGGCAGGAGACAGAAAAGCAGTTGAAATTATTCAGACAAAAAAAGGCGGAACACCGTTGAAAAACGGTGCGGTCATAGAAGGTTCGACGCAGACCTCGGCGGTTTTCAATCTGTTCAGGAACAAATTGAACAAGGGGCTTGAAGATATCACTCAGCAGTTCAATCAGTTTATGAAAGATTTAAGCGGCGTTTCGGAGAGCGAGGCGATCAGAAAATTGGAAGATGAACTGAACCGTCTCGGCGATGAGATAAAGAAATCCGGCAAATCGGTTCAGGAAAAGATACAGAAAGAGATATTGCCTGAAATCCAGAAGGAAATTGACAAGCTTAGGGAACAGAAGAGCAGATGGACAAGATGAAAAAAATATGAATAAATAGGAGTTACGCAATTCAGACCTCACCCCCACCTCACCCCCCGGCCCCCTCTCCGAAGGAGAGGGGGAGTGTTCTCCCCTCCAATTTAGGTCGGGTCCGGGGTTTTTGCGGAATCTCCCCCTGATTTCTTCCCGCAGCCGCTATTTTGCCTGCCCAAATCCCATTCTTATCATACTCCGTTATACCAATTCGCTTTCAAATATCGGTCTTTTCAGACCGTACAGCGGTTTTTCAAACCGCTGAAACCGCCTGAAAAGCGGTTTTACGGATAACACAGT
>JAIFKL010000064.1 GCA_020049595.1 Desulfobacteraceae bacterium | reverse complement strand
TCTTTTCAGTCGTAAAGCGATTTTTCAAATCGCTCAAACCGCTTGAAAAGCGGTTTTACGGAAAACACTGTTTTTGATAGCGAATCCGTATCACTTCTCACTTTTCACTTCTCACTTGTACTCCGGATGTCCCCCGTTTTTTCAGTTCAAAAAATTCAACTGCGAAACTCCTGCTATCATAAAATCAGTTGCAGAATAAAAAAAATGAAAAAAATGTTTGTAATTGAAATTGATTCGTCATATTATCCCTGTAATTCACATAACATCACGGCGGGGATATCTTTTTCCATGAAAAAAAAATTGCAGGCATTTTACAAACAGTTTTCCGGAAATGACAGGGTTCTGGTAATTATTAACGCTGACCCGGATGCCATTGCCAGCGCGATGGCGGTCAAACGCCTGCTATGGCGCAAAGTTTCCGGGGTAAGCCTGTCAAGCATCAATGTCATCAGACGTCCGGACAATATTGCCATGATCCGTCTTCTGGGCATTGATATGCTTTATGCGGAGGAGGTTGATGCAAAAAAATTCAACCGCTTTGTGATGGTGGATTCCCAGCCGAATCATAATAAAATTTTTGCAAAATTCGCTCCCGATGTGATTATTGACCATCATCCTGAAACCGATGCGCTTGCGCCTTTCAAAGATATCCGCCCTGATTACGGCGCGACAGCCAGCATTATGACAGAATACCTCCGAGCCGCCAAAATCAAGCCTTCTGTAAAATTAGCCACCGCGCTTTTTCATGCCATCAAAACCGATACAAACAATTTTGAAAGACAGACCCGCGCCGAAGATATCATTGCATTTCAATATGTTTTCCGACATGCGAACATTTATCTGGCTCGAAAAATTGAGAAGGCGGATTTGCGGCTTGATTTTCTGAAATATTTCCGAATCGCTTTTGAGGGGATGCGGATGCGCCGGGGCAAAGTTTTCGCATATCTCGGAACCGTCGCGAACCCGGATATCTGCGTCATTCTTGCGGATTTTTTTATGAGAATCTGTTCTGTCAAATGGAGCATTGTTTCCGGCATCTATGACAACAGGCTGATTGTCATTTTCAGAAATGACGGACTTAGGAAAGACGCGGGAAAAACGGCAAAATCCGGTTTCGGGGAGCTGGGGTCCGCCGGGGGACATAAAAGCATGGCGCGGGCAGAGATTCCGCTTGAAAATATAAAAGAATTCATCGCACTCGGAAATGACAGAACACAATTGCAGTGGATTATCGGCAGGATTGAGAAAAAAGCTGAAAAAACAGGAACGGCATTTAAAAAAGAAATTCTGGGCTTGAAATCCTGAATATTTTTCTTTATGATTGCAAACTGATATTCTTTCCGATGATTTTAAGGGTTTCTCGCAAAGGTGCATCTGTTTTCAGCCCGGGCCGCAAAGCAGGGGTATGCCGCAATGTTAAGAGCGGGGACATCGGAATCTCCACTTTTATAAAAAAGTTATAAAAAAGCTTTCCTCTGCGCTCTTTGCGCCTTTGCGAGAAACAAAACAAAAAGTTCTCACAAAAACGCATCTGTTTTCAGCCCGGGCCGCAAAGAAAAAGAAAGCAGCAGTTTATTTTCGGCAATTTTGATGAAACGCAAATGTGAACAGTGTAAGTCCTATATTTAATAATAAATTTTTAATGATGGAGAAAAACATTTTATGGCAATTACAAAAGCTAAAATAGTAGAAGAAATTCAGAATCAGCTTCGTTTTTCAAAACAGAAAAGCATTGACATTGTGGAAACGCTTTTGGAAATCATGAAGAAAACCATGCAGGAAAGCGATGATATTCTGATAAGCGGTTTCGGGAAATTCTGTGTCAGAGAGAAAAAGGAACGCCGGGGAAGAAATCCTGCCACCGGCGCGGCCATGATGCTGCGGCCCAGGAAAGTTGTCACATTCAAGTGTTCCGGCAAACTTCGGGATAAAATCAACGGAAAATCGCCGGTTGCGGACTAATCGCTATGTGTAGGGTGGGCATTATATGCTCATCCTACATTTAAACCGGATTGGATAAAATAATGCCGGTATTTAAACCGCTCCGGATAAAACAATGCAGTTTTTTCCTGATTTTTTCCCCTGATAAAGTGCTTCATCCGCAATTTTTATACAGATGTCAATACTCTCGGCAGGCGAATAGGTACTGATACCGAAGGTCATGCTGATTTTCAGTCTGTAATGATTATATTCATAAACATTATCTGAAAATTCCTGCCAAATCCTCTCCGCGACAAGTTTTGCACCTTTGCTATCCGTTTCCGGCAGCAGCAGCAGAAACTCCTCGCCTCCCCATCTTGAAACAACATCCTCTTTTCTGACTTTGGAACGCATGACATCTGCAACTGATACCAGAACAAAATCTCCGCAGTCATGTCCGTATGTGTCATTAATTTTTTTAAAATCATCTATATCACTTAATATTAACGAAAAAGCTTTGCCGCTGTTTTGAATTTTTTTCCTTTCGGCTTCCATTTTTTCAATAATATGAAGACGGTTGAAAAGTTTTGTCAGACTGTCGGTTCTTGCAGCCAATGCCAATTCTTCATAAGCGCTTTGCAGTTTCTTATACGACAGCTTCAATTCTTCACGGGATAGCTTTAATTCAATATGAGTCCTGACTCTGATCAGCACTTCCTCTTTTTGAAAGGGTTTTGTAATATAATCCACCCCGCCGACCTGAAATCCTTTTACTTTATCCGCAGTATGGTTCAGGGCGCTGATAAAAATGACCGGTATTTCTTTTGTGAGATGATGGCTTTTCAAACGCCGGCAAACCTCAAAACCATCCATCTGGGTCATCATTATATCCAGCAGAATCAGGTCCGGTATCATTTTGAAAGCAAATTTCAATGCGTTGAATCCGTCTTTTGCGATTGCAACCCGATAATTTCTGTTCCTCAGCATATCTGCCAGAATCTGCAAATTTTTTGGATTGTCATCAACAATCAGTACGGACGGTCGGGTTTTTCGGTTCATCGTTTTCTTTCTTCTTCTCAAGTTGAATCGGAAATGATTCCAAGACAACAAGTCCTGAAAATTGAGGAAACCTGTTTGTATTTCCGATATTTTTTATAGCATTATCTGTTCAAATATGTAAAGATGATTTTTTATATATGTGTCATATCCTCCCCGTTCCCGGGTTCTGCGCCCCGTCTTTTCAAATCCGGAGTGCGAAAATCTTCGCTTATACCAATTCGCTATCAAAAATCGGTCTTTTCAGATCGTAAAGCGGTTTTACGGAGTACAGCGATTTTTCAAATCGCTGAAACCGCCTGAAAGCGATTTTTCAAATCGCTGAAACCGCCTGAAAAGTGCCCGGGCTGAAAACAGACACGGAGTACAGCGATTTTTCAAATCGCTGAAACCGCTTGAAAAGCGGTTTTACTGAGAACACTGTTTTTGATATCGAATCGGTATTATATATGCGTGACGAACATTGCGTTTTAAATAAAAAAAGCATATTTCTTAGCATGTTAAAAAACTTATGGTTGACACGCGGATAAAATTGTGACATTCATTGAATGGATGTTAAAATTATATTATCGTCATTATTTACCGAATTTACCGATAAAATTTCGAGAGGGATTTCAAATGGAACTTGCATCCAATATCACGCTGTTTGCTTTATGTCAGCAAGTGCTGGTGGGATTAAGCAGAACCACAATTCTGTTTATTGTGTCTTCGGGTCTGAGTCTTGTGCTGGGCGTTCTCAGGATTCCGAATGTTTCTCACGGCTCGCTGTATATGATCGGCGCGTTTCTCGCCTATTCTGTCGCGATGTTTTTCGGGGGCGGGGCAATGGGATTCTGGCTCGCGCTGATTTTCGCGCCGCTGGGTGTGGCGCTCATCAGCTTTGTCCTTGAAAGAGCTTTGTTCAGCCGTCTCTATGAAAGAGAACACCTGATGCTGCTGCTGTTCACATTTTCTTTCACGCTGGTCTTCGGCGATTTGGTCAAGTTGATCTGGGGTTCGGATTTCCGCTCTCTGTCGCCGCCGCCCGCGCTTGCCGGCTCTTTTTCCGTGTTCGGATTTCCCTTTCCCCGGTACAATCTTTTTCTGCTCATTATCGGTCCGTTAGTTGCGCTGGGGCTGTGGTTTCTGACCAATAAAACGAAAATCGGCAAAATTTCCAGAGCCGCTGCTGTTGACAGGGAAATGGTCGGAGCGGTGGGCATCAATGTCAGTTGGGTCTTTGCCTCAGTATTTGTGATCGGATGTTTTCTTGCCGGACTCGGCGGTGCATTGGTTGCGCCCACGCAGAACATTACGCAGGGCATGGATCACGCCATCATCATCGAAGCTTTTCTGATTGTGATTATCGGGGGGCTGGGAAATATCTGGGGCGCATTGCTGGGCGCGCTGATATTCGGTCTGACCGATGCTGTCGGAATCCTTGTCTGGCCCCAGTTTGCCATTGTATTTCCTTATATGGCAGTCGTGACGGTGCTGATATTCCGTCCCAAAGGGCTTCTCAAATCGGTGTGGTGAAGGAGAGGTGAGAGGTGAGAGGTGAGAGGTGAGAGGGGAATCTGCCCCCTGACCCCTCACCTCTGACCTCTGACCCATACAGATATGGCATACAGCAGACTGAATCAGAAAGCCGATATTGCCGCGGTTCGCAAACTTCACCGTGACGGCATATTGAACGATGCGGCGTTTTTCGCGGCAATCCGTGTATTGAGACCCGCTTCCATGTGGGCAGCATGGGCAGACCGGATGCTACTGTTTTTCGGCAGCGCATTGCTGCTGTCCGGAATCATCTTTTTCTTTGCATACAACTGGGCTGCGATGGGACGATTTCTCAAATTCGCTTTGATCGAATCGGGAATTGTCGCGTGCGTGATTGCCTCCTATGCCTGCGGCATCCGCCGCATTGTGGGCAAGGTTTTTCTTTTGAGCGCGTCCGTGCTGGTAGGCGTTCTCTTGGCGGTTTACGGACAAACCTATCAGACCGGCGCGGATGCTTTTGAGTTATTTTTATGTTGGGCAGTTCTGATTTTCGGCTGGGCTGCCGTATCAGACTTTGCCGCGCTCTGGTTTGTCTGGCTGGTCATCGCCAACACCGGCATCATTCTCTACTGGTATCAGGTCGGAGGACCTTATTACGGCTTCGGATACGAATCGCTGTGTCTGCTCATCGCCGCCTTAAACGGATTTTTCGTTTTCATTTCTCACTTCGGTTCGACTGAGCTCGCCGAAGTCTCACTTCTCACTTCAAAACCCCGCTGGTTTCGTGCTGCTTTGCTCGCCGCAACCCTTGTTGCTCTGTCTTTGCCGACAATTGATCTGATGATAGACAGCTATCATGTAGAAGGCATAACGATACTCGGTGCTTTCGCATGGGCATTGACCGCCGGGGGTGCGTATTTCTGTTATCGCCGGAAACTCCCGGACATGGTCCCGCTTGCGATTATCGTGACGGATGCCTGCGTCATTCTGCTGGTTTTTATCGGAAAAATCCTGCTTTGGGACGGAGATTTCTACACCAGCCTTCATATTCTCTTTTTTGCGCTGATTGTACTGGGTGTAACAAGCGCTGCGGCTTTCCGGCTGCGAAAAACAGCAAGAGATATGGCGGCAGAGACAAAAGGAACTGAGTCATGACGGAAAAAATATTTACGATACTGGAACTTTTAGAAGACCCGGAAGTCCGAAATTTGATAAGTCATGAGGAAATGGAGAAAATATCGGCGGAACTGAACCAGCCGGAACAGATAAAAGACCCTGTTTATATTCGGATTTTATCCGGAGTCGGCGCATGGTTTGCCGCATTGTTTTTTATTCTCTTTCTCTCAGCATCTTTTTTAATTAAAAATGAAACCGGAGCGGTTGTCTGCGGAATCATCTTTCTTGTCTGCGCGCTTATGCTTAACCGAACAGGTAAAGATACTGTATTTGTAAGCCAGTTGTCTCTTGCGCTGGCGTTTGCGGGCAACGCGCTGGTTCTTTTCGGCTTTTCAGGTTCGTTCCGATACGGCCATGACGACTATTTGGCAAAACTCGTGATGATTCAGGCAGTTGTGTGCGGCGTTGTCTATCCGATGTATCGCAGCAGCATTTACCGCTTTCTTTCGCCCATTGCGCTGGCCATACTTGTCACAGCATGGATTCTTGAGCATCGGATATTTTATTTCATACACTTTCTCATCGCTGCGGAGATGCTGCTTCTCGGCATACTGGCGTTAAGCCGAAAACCCTGTCCGGCATTGACGCCGATGATGTATTCGGCTGCCGCGATGCTGCCGGCAACGCTGCTTTTTATGAACCTTACCCAAGTCAATGTCTGGAGAGTCAATTTTGACATATCGCTGTTGCCCTCAAGCCTTTTGCTTGCTGTCGGAACGAGTTATCTCTTTATTCATCTCGCGGGCGGTCTGAAGCGGCTTTCGGAACCATGGCTGATCTTCGTGATCGGCTGCACAATTCTTCTCGGAATTTTTACCACGCCCGGCATTCTGGTAGCCATCGGTCTGCTTGTTTTGGGCTACGCGCTCGGCGACTACATTCTGACGGGTCTCTCGTATCTGTTTTTAGCCGTTTTTTTAGTATTGTTCTACTATGCGATGAATATTGATCTTGCATACAAATCATATATGGTCGGCGGAAGCGGCTTGCTGCTGCTTGCCGTGCGCTGTCTTTTCGCCGCGTATTTTTTGCCACGAATGAACACGAATCAAAGCACGAATTGAAGCGGTGTGTCTGAGACCTCACCCCCCAGCCCCCTCTCCGAAGGAGAGGGGGATACGACTCCCCTCCCCTTCGGGGAGGGGCCGGGGGTGGGGTTTGCAGGAGAGGGGGCCGGGGGGTTTGCAGGAGAGGGGTTTCTGCAACAGCGAAAAAATTCGTGTCCATTCGTGGCAAAAAAATTGACACCCGACAAGGAAATCTTATGAAGCAAATTCTTTTATGGGCGACACTGCTGCTCGTGCTGGTATCCGTCAATCTGAGCATCATAAAGAAAGAAAAAACGCTTGCAGCGGGGCGCACAATGCTGCTGGAGCTTGCGCCTGTTGATCCCCGCTCGCTGATTCAGGGCGATTACATGATCCTTCGTTACCGCATTGCTGAAAATATTCCGAAAGAACAGTTGCGTGACAAAGGCTGTATCGTTGTTTCGCCCGACGCAAACAATGTCGCCAAGTTCGTAAAAATCCACAGCGGCGAGAAATTGCAGGACGGCGAATATCTGCTTTTTTACCGCAATCGGGGAGGGATCCGGCTGGGCGCAGAGTCTTTCTGTTTTCAGGAAGGCGACGCGCAATTATATTTACAGGCAAAATACGGCGAACTCAGAACAGACGAAACCGGCACAAGCGTACTGGTCGGTCTTCGCGGAAAGGATTTTGAAGCTCTGGGAAGGAGGAAAAAATGAAAAAAAATCGGATACTGAAGAAAGTTGCTTTATGTCTCATATTTTCATCCATATTTTTGATGTTGCCCGGATATTATCCGGCATCCTTTTGTGATAACATCTATGCTCAGGAGAAAATAGGAGATACAGACAATAAACACATCCGCGTCCCAAAAGATGAGCAGCAGAAATGTCTTGCAATCTCGGATAATGTCAATGTCTGTCTGCCTGTGACGCTTTCTGTTTTTACCGGCTGGAAAGAAAAAATAACACTCTCATTTGAAAACAGAAGCAGCGAGGCGCAGACTGTAAATCTGGCTTTCAAAGCCCTGCCTTACACATATATACAGGGCAAGACATTCCGCTATGATGATAAGAGTCTGAAAATGGATATTGAATCCGTTTCTTTAAATCCCGATGAGACAAAACAGCTTCGTCTTTCAGTTCAATCCCTGAAAGTATGGGATAATGATATTACTCTGTTCTTCAATGAGACATCTCAGACTGTGCATCTTTCCGTTTCCGTCAAAGAAAAAACTCCGCTTTTCGGCAAGGGAACCGAAAGCCTGAACAACTGCGCGGATGAGCAGCCTTTCAGAACCAGATACGGTCCGGATTGCAGTTCCATATCTTATGAAAAAGACGGAACGACCGTACAATGCGAAAAAGAGACTTATGATCTGACCTGCCATAAAATTGCCAACCGGGATTTGTCTCCTGTAACCTGCTACCCGTATCAGGAGGAACGATTGTCCGAAGAAAGGGAAACAGAACTTTTAGACGCCTGTAAAGCCGCGCTGAAACTCAATTCGCAAATTACGAGAAACTCGCCTGCGGGATGGGGAATCATGAATTCGGAGAATACCTATCTGTGGGACAGAGCCGACTGGTACA
This sequence comes from Desulfobacteraceae bacterium, assembly GCA_020049595.1. Lineage (GTDB taxonomy): Bacteria > Desulfobacterota > Desulfobacteria > Desulfobacterales > JAIFKL01 > JAIFKL01. The sequence continues at coordinate 3,572 of JAIFKL010000064.1, read as the reverse complement.
TCAATACCGTATCCTCAATGAATGCCCAGCAGGCGGTTGCAAATTACCTGATAAACGGCAGCAACACATGGGCATTAACCTGTTCCCAGTGTCAAAATCCCTGTGAAAATCCGCCCTGTTCTTCGGGCTTTTACAGTACGAAAAACAGCTATCTGACCGGCAAATTCCGAACCTTCATGTATGATTTGTCTTTCCGTTACAAAGACCGGCTGAATTTCTATGAATTGGCAAATGAACCGGGTGCCGAATTTTACTTATGTCCCTGCGCTGAAAACTCGGGTACTCAGTGTAACAGCAAAGACGGACCCGACCAGCCGGTCTGTCTGGAACCGTTCAGGACAAACAGTGAGGCATTTGTCAGTGCCTACGGCGATTTTCTGGCAGATACCGCAATCATCGCCAGCGAGGAAGTCGCAAAAAACAATCCGAAAGCCGTTGTGATTACCGGCGCTGTTGACTGCTTTGACGGTCATCGTGAAGATAATGATCCCTCTTCTTACGGATTATGCCGCACCACCGAATACATGATTGAAAAAGGACTTCTCAAAAACGGAAATGTTGCTGTGGGCATTCATCTTTATCCTTATGCAAGGGACCAGTTTTGGAGCGCGGATAAGGTAAACTGCAACTACTACCAAAAAGAGGATAATCCTTTCTGGCTGCCGGTTGAATGCGAAAAAGCGCCGCCCTTCAGCGACTATGTGAAGAAAAATGAAGGAACACGGCGAACCATGTCGGAAATGTGGACAAACATGGATAAGCGATATGACATCAGCGAATTGCTGAAAGATGTCAAACCGCAGGAATTGCTGGATAAGATTTATTTTTTCGACACGGAACATCACGGCGGATTTTATAATCCCGAACCCCGCTTTGATCTGACAGAAGCCATAAGCGGGGTCCGTCAGGGCGTGATTCTCGCGCAGCAGAAGTTTATCGGCGTGATGTTTGTCCTTCATACAGAAGACGGGTCATCGGATTTTTCGGCAACGGTATTTAACGAAACGGTCAGGATGATTTCAGGCTCGACTCCGGTTTACAAGTGGGCGTCAAAACTTACTGACAGCGATTATTCGGGTGTTGTTTACAAACTTTTTTCCAGAGGAACCGAGGATATTCTTGTTTTCTGGAGCAATGCCGGAAACTTAAAACAGGTGATTCTCAATACCAATTTCAATAAAGAGAAACTGACAGATATTGAAGTCATCAGTATGGATGCGGACAGGTGTGCGGGTTAAAACCTGTTAAAGAAATCAGAATGATTTCAGTGTTGAGAAGTGCGGAACAGACGCCTTTTGACTGGCTTGACGAAGAGAAAGGAATCAGCGTAACCGAAAAGGGAGATGTGAACGGCGACGGCAATACCGACCTTGCCGACGCGCTTCTTTCACTTCAGATTTGTGTGAACAGTCCGATAACAGCAGTCCGGCTGGAGGCTGACGTTGACGGGCGCGGCAAGATCGGACCGGAAGAAGTAATTTACATTCTGGAGAAAGCCGCCGGCTTGAGATAATATATGACACTGACAATTAAGAAAAAACTGATACTGCATTCCTGCATTCTTGTGTTTGTTACGGTACTGATGTCAATTCTGGCGTCAGGATATTTGACTTACAGGCAGATAAGAGAGCAAAACCGGAGCCGGATAAACATGGCTGCCCTCCGCTTTGAAAGGCTTATAACTCAGAATGCCGGAGAATTGGACAATAAATTTAAGGCATTTTCAGACAAAGCGGAGGTGACCATGATACTGCTGAACTGTATTCAGCAGAATTATTTTTTCTTTCCGTCTTTGCCTGAACTTTTTGATCTCGGTCCATCCCTCGTATTAGATCGTTTTGCCTTTTATTTTCCGAGCAGATTCACGGGCCCGGATATTCTGCAAATTTACTTTGACAGGGAACTCGGCGGACTAATCAGGGTTGATTCGGGAACACATACCTTGTTCAAACGGAAAGGCAGCGATGTCTCGGAGGAAGAAATCACCAATCCCGGAATATTTCCTGAGACTTATCAGCCGAATCTGCCCTATTCTCTGAAAAGCAGCGGCAAAACTGTTGAACTTGTCGCACAATATGAGTATATTAACGCTTTTGACGCGTCCGCCTACGGTTCAACTTTCAAAAAAGACGCAAGAATCGGTTATTTTATCATGCAAAAATCTCTTGCCGAATACCTGACCATCCTTGACCGTGAGACAGGCGTTATTTTCAGTCTGTATGACTATAACGGAAAATTAATCGGCGGAAGTATTCAACTTGATGATATAAATAAAAATATTTCATTTTCAGCTCAAATTGTGACCCTGAGAGATAAAAACAGCAGAAAATATGATTCGGTTTTAAAACCTGTAACATATAAGGGAAACACAATTGCATATATTGCTTTCAGTATTCCGCAGAGCGTAACAGAAGCAGAAATCCGGCAGACCGCCAAGGTTTTGGCACTGCTCGGCATCTGTCCGATTTTTGTCAGCATCTTACTGTCTTTCTTCATCAACCGGGGAATCGTCAAGTCCGTTAACCGGGTGGTCAGGGGACTGACTCATGCCTCCGAGCAGGTTTCTTATGCGGCAGAACAGGTCTCAGCCGCAAGCCGTTCTCTGGCTGAAGGTTCATCTGAACAGACGGTCTCTGTTGAAAATGCCTCTTCGTCATTGGAAGATATATCTTCTCTGACCAAGCAGAACGCAGAAAATGCCAAGCGTGCGGATCAACTGATGAAAGAATCCGGACAGCTTATCTCCAGAGCAAACAACTCCATGAGCGAACTGACCGGATCAATGGAAGAAATCTCCAAAGCAAGCCGGGAGACATCCAGAATTATCAAAACCATTGACGAAATTGCTTTTCAGACCAATCTGCTGTCTCTGAACGCCGCGATTGAGGCTGCCAGAGCCGGTGAAGCAGGCGCAGGATTTGCCGTTGTTGCGGGTGAAGTGAGGAATCTGGCAAAGAGAACTGCCAAGGAAGCCGCAACTACGGCAAATCTGATTGAAGCCACTGTTGAAAGAATAAAAGACGGAGCGGAATTGGTGGCTCGGACAAATGAGGCTTTCATGCAGGCGGCGAAAACTGCTTCCGATGTGAGCAATTCGGTCGGGGAAATTGCTGTTTCAACCAAGGAGCAGAATGTCAGAATCGAAAGTGTCAGCAAAGCAGTATCAGCGGTGTATGCAGTGACTCGCAAAAATGCAGCCAACGCACAAGACTCGGATTCGGCTTCTGAAAAGATAAATATGCAGGCAGAGCAGATGAAGGATATGGTTGTAGAACTTGTAAAATTGGTGGGAGGAGGACAGAAGGATTGAAATAGAAAAACGAACCGCGAAAGCACGAAATTTATGAAGAACACGAAAATTTTCTTGGCTTTCCTTTCTTTCGTGCTTTCGTGGTTCAAAATCATTACAGGAGGAGATATGAAAAAAATTAAAATTCTTTTTACGTGTGTCGCAGTACTCGCGGGATGCTGTACGCTTCTATACGGCGCGGATGAAAAAATACTCAATATCGGCGCATTGTTTCCGATGACAGGACCGCAGGCATACTACGGCAGGGTGATGAGCCGGGGCG
>JAIFKL010000322.1 GCA_020049595.1 Desulfobacteraceae bacterium | reverse complement strand
GCATCCGGCAAAGTAAAACGGGTTTCAAACCCGTTCTACGGCTGAAATTTCGCTTCGCTCCCCGTTTTTATAAGACGACGCACTCCGAAGCGGTCCGGAGTGCCGAAATGCCTGATCTTATAAAATCGGTTAAGCAAAGTAAAACGGGTTTCAAACCCGTTCTACGGCTGAAATTTCGCTTCGCTCCCCGTTTTTATAAGACGACTCACTCCGGAAATGCGGTCCGGAGCGCTGAAATGCCTGATCTTATAAAATCGGTTCAGCAAAGTAAAACGGGTTTCAAACCCGTTCTACTTAAGTGAGAAGTGAGAAATAACTACTTCTCACTTTTTACAGGAGGGTGATGAATGAAACAAGAGGATATTCGGGACAGTCTGTCCGCTTTCATCTCAAAAATGGAAAACGCAGGGCTTCAGCCGATTGTGGTTGACACTTTTGCCTATTACTACAGAAAAGTTGTCTCAGGCGAGACCGGACTTTTATGCGACTCGGAGATAAGTCATGTGTTGCCGGATGAAATTGCAGATTTCGACAATATCCGGGATTATGCGGAGAGCGGAAGGCGCATGATGAAACACGCGGTCAGGATCACGCTGAACGGCGGTCTGGGAACAAGTATGGGGCTTACAAGTCCCAAATCGCTGCTTGAGGTGAGAAACGGAAAAACTTTTCTTGAAATCATCCTGAATCAGTCACAAAAGTCAAAAGTGAAACTGGCGTTGATGAACAGTTTCAGCACGCACGGAGAGACCTTATCCGCGCTTTCAAAGATAAACCCCTCCGAGTTTCCGATGACCTTCCTTCAGCATAAATTCCCAAAAATACTGAAAAAAAATTTTTTGCCTCCTGTCTGGCCCCGGAACCCGGAATTGGAATGGAATCCTCCGGGACACGGAGATATTTATACGGCGCTGTTTACTTCCGGGATGCTTGAGCGGCTGGCAGATGCGGGGATCCGATATGCGTTTATCTCCAATTCGGACAATCTGGGCGCGTCGGTGGATGAGTCATTGCTGGGATATTTTTCCGAAAATAAATTGCCCTTTGTGATGGAAGTGGCGGAGCGGACACCCGCAGATGCCAAAGGCGGGCATCTGGCGCGGTATAAAACTGACGGACGCCTGATTTTGCGGGAGTCGGCGCAATGTCCCGAGTCGGAAAAAAATGCGTTCAGAGACATCAGCCGCTACAGATTTTTTAACACCAACAATCTCTGGATCAACCTGAAATTTTTAAAAGAAATTATTGCAGAACAGAAAACGGTCCGTCTCCCCATGATTCTGAATCCCAAAAATCTTGATCCGCGTGACAAAGAAAGTCCGAAGGTGTTTCAGATAGAAACCGCAATGGGCGCGGCTGTGTCGCTTTTTGAAGGCGCGGCAGCCATCAAAGTTCCCCGCAGCCGTTTTTTTCCGGTAAAAAAGTGCAGTGATCTTTTGCTGGTACGCTCCGATTATTTTCTGTTTTCAGAAGACAGACCCGTGCTGAACCCGGACAGGCGTTCAGACAAGGTAAAGATAAATCTTGATCCGAATTACTACGGAAAGATTGACGATTTTGACGAGCGATTCGGCGCGGGTGCGCCGTCTCTGGCTGAATGCGAATCGCTGACCATAGAGGGCGATGTGCGTTTTGAAGGCAGCGTAAAGCTGATAGGAAATGTAGTCATAAAAAATACCGGCAAATCCCAACTCCTTATCAAAGAAGGAACTGTGATTGTCGGAGAATCGTAGGACACCTGCAACCTGTTAAAAAAATGTTCTTCACATTCAACACCTATCCGATCATTATTGCTCATCGGGGCGCTCGCTCGCTTGCTCCGGAAAACACGCTTCCGGCGGCGCAGAAAGCGGTTGAACTCGGCGCGGACGCGTGGGAAATTGACGTTCAACTGACCGCTGACGGCGTGCCGGTCGTCATCCATGATGAAACTCTCTCACGGACTTCTGATGTGCGGAAGAAAGCCGTATTTTCCGAAAGAAAGCCATGGCTTGTTCATACTTTTTCACTCGAGGAACTTCGGACGCTTGACTTCGGCTCCTGGTTTGCCGAAAGCGATCCTTTCGGTCAGATTGACTCGTGGCTTTTGCGGGAAAAGGATTTGCATTTCGGAAAAATGCCTGTGCTGCTGCTGAGGGACGCGCTGGCTTTCACGCGAGACAGAAATTTTAAAATCAATGTGGAAATCAAAGACCTGAGCGGTCTTCCGGGTGATGCGGCAGTTGTGGAAAAAGTTCTCGGACTTGTCAGAGAATCAGACATGAGCGATCAGGTTCTCATTTCTTCATTCAACTATGACTATCTGTGGCAGATCAAATCGTTATATCCTGAAATTTCCACGGCTGTGCTTACGGAAATTTCCCGCACCGATCCCCTCGGACTGCTTCGGGAACTCAGTGCGGAAGCCTATCATCCCCGTGCTGACCTTATCCGCCCTGCCCAGATTTCATTTCTGCGGGAAAAAGGCTTTTACGTGAATATCTGGACGGTCAATGATGCGGCTGCGGCGCAGAAATTTGCCGAAGCCGGGGCTACGGGAATTTTTACGGATTTTCCGCAATTGCTCACCAAAATCTTTTCCGTCTAATTTTTAGGCGGCACAAAAGCAGTGACAGAGAACAATCTCAGAGATGTCACCCTGAGCGCGAAGAGACTCTTTTCTTTCCGGACTTTGCGCCTTTGCGAGAGAACTTTTGATTCAATAATCGCTAAAAGGAATATCTCAAACCGAGATAAAATGTCCGCAAAGGCTGCGGGGACCGTGACGCAACCACCGGCGATCCGTCAAACGGAACGCCCCCGTAGTGCTTGGTGTCAAAGAGATTGTCTATGCCCAGGTCGGCGGACAGCGATTTGCTGAACTTATATATCGCGTTCAGATATGCCACAAACGCGCCGTCAAAAGAATATGACTCATCTCCTCCTTTTTCTGACAGCCCGTATTTATAATTATTTTTGTCCGTACTGACATCGGAATAATATCGGAGTGTTACGCCGAATGTCCATTTTTCTCCGGTATAACTTGAGTTCAATTTGTTTACCTCCTTTTGCTTTCACACTCCGGAGCGTCCCGGCTGCATGCTCTGCGTGGGAGGGTAGAGCGGGTTTTTAAAGCGAATTGGTATGAGACCTCACCCCCCCGGACCCCTCTCCGAAGGAGAGGGGGATGGTTTTCTGTGACAGCGAAAAAATTCAACTGCTTATACCAATTCGCTATCAAAAACGGTGTTCTCAGTATCTGTTTTAAGCCGGGGGCGCTTTTCAGGCGGTTTCAGCGATTTGAATCTGTTTTCAGCCGGGGGCGATTTACGATCTGAAAAGACCGATCTTCGAAAGCGAATCGGTATGAGCTTTCAGCCGGGCGATTTATCGCCCGGACCATAAAGGTTCAGCCGCTCCCCCGCGCCGCCCAGCGATGTCAATGTCTCCTGATTCCAGATAACCTGTTTTTTGGTATCTTCCCGGCGCAGATTGCAGAGATTGAGGCTGCATATCGGACAATCCGGGTTGACACAGGGATCAAGGTGAATCAGAACGCCTGCATTTCCGAAATGCTCTCGAATGAGATGTTCGGCAGCTTTGCTTTCGCTGTGCGCCTCTTCCAGCGTCAGGTCTCGGGGCAGAATCAGATGAAAATCAATATGAATCAGGTTTCCGGAACGCCAAGCCCGGAGTTGATGAATATCAATCCACAGCATTCGGCGCTTTTGCGAAAGCAGATGGCAGATTTCCTTGAGAAGCTCCGGCTCCGAGGCATTCATCAGTCCTGAAACCGACTCACTGACCAGATTTCCGCCGGAGATCAGAATATTTACTCCCACGAGACAGGCGATCAGACCGTCCATCCAGTACCATCCGGTCAGTTTGACTAAAAAAAGCCCCATCAGCACGCCCGCCGAGGTGTAAACATCGGTCAGGACGTGTTTGCCATCAGCCACAAGCGTAAGTGATTGGGTCTTCCTGCCTGTCCGAATCAGCCCCAGTCCGAGAATCAGATTGACACCGCTCGCGGCAAGAAGAATCAGCAGACCGATTTCAAGGCGGGGCAATTCCCATGGGTGAAAGATATGAGTCCAGCCGATCTTGAAAATGCCGATTGCCGCGAGAATAATCAGCGCGCCCTCAAAGCCTGCGGAGAAATATTCCACTTTTCCGTGTCCGTAAGGATGGTTTTCGTCCGGCGGCACAGAGGCGAGTAAAATGCTGCCCAGCGCGAATGCGCTCGCCACCACATTGATGATGGATTCGAGCGCATCGGAGAATATCGCGGAGGAATGCGTCAGATGATAAACATAAAATTTTATGCCCATCAGCGCAAAGCCGACAAAAAATGAGGTAGTAATCGCGATGACTCGCAGCCTGAAATGATCTTTTTCGATAGATGTGTTTTTCTGTTCGGACATTTGTTTATACTGTTTTTGAACCACGAAAGCACGAAATGAAGGAAAAGCACGAAATAAAAATCTTTCGTGTTTTTCATAAATTTCGTGCTTTCGTGGTAAAAAATTGTTAAATAACCGTCCGCTCGCCCAGATTCCCGTAGCGATGATAATTGTCGCAGACCGTCTGCTGCCGGAAATACTGCAACAGTTCGATTCGTCCTTCCATCATTACCGGAGTCCGGGCAATGTAAAAGCCGGTTTTTGCCGCTGCCTGAAAAACTTCACGCGGCACCCGGTCCGGCGCGGCGTAACGAATCCGATCTACCTGAGACATTATCGCAATCACGCTTTCGTCGTTCTGGCGGACAAGCGGCGCATCGCCGACAAACTGTTTGCCTTCCCTGCCCAAAAGAAAACTTACAATCGGATTCTTCAGGCTTGCGGGAATGCTCACCGTGAGTTCGCAGCCCGAAATCCTTACTGCCGCAATTCTCGCCAGCACGTCAAACAGGCTGTCCGCCTCGTGTAGCCGCACCACCACACTGCCCACCGGCAGATAGCGCAGAATATTGTCCTGCCCCCGAAGGTGAAAGTAGTCATGTTCGCGGGTAAATTCCTGTTCCGCATGATAAAGATAGCTTGTCACCGCCCGAATGATTTTTGTAAGATCAGCCGCAAATTCAGTCATTTTGCCCCAGTCCAATTTCAGTTTCCATTCCTGCGTCAGCCGTAGCAGGGCATGATCTTTCTGAATCGCGCCCACGGACGAGGGAAAATCGCTTTCCTCAAAATTCATGAACTGTGCGACATAACTCGGGCTGCCAGCTTTGATTCCTACGCCTAAAGCGGATTTGCCCATCCCGCCGAAAGGCTGACGCAGCACTATCGCTCCGGTAGTACCCCGATTGATGTAGAGATTCCCGGCTTTGACTCGTGCTTTCCAGAAATCCTGTTCCCGTCTGTCCAAACTTTCCAGCCCCGAAGTCAGTCCGTAGCCGGTCTGATTGACAAATTCAATCGCCTGTTCCAGATTGTCCGCGCACATCACGCCGATTACGGGACCGAAAAACTCGGTCAGATGTGTATAACTGCCGGGCTGCACGCCCCATTTGATGCCCGGCGTCCACATACAGGGATTGTCGTTGATATTTCGAGGCTGCAATGCCCATGATTCGCCGGGTTCCAATTGAGTCAATGCTCTTTGCAGATCAGCAGCCGGGGGACGGATCAGCGTTCCCATTTTGTGCCGAAATTCCCACGCAGACCCCACGCTGTAACTGTTTGCCGCGTCAACTAATTGTTTTTTGAATTTCTCATCCTCATAGACTTCCCGCTCCAGAATGACTAATGACGTTGCCGAACATTTCTGTCCGCAATTGCTGAACGCGGAATGCAGAATATTTTTGACCGCCTGATCCCTGTCAGACATTGCCGTGACAATGGTGGCGTTTTTGCCGCCGGTTTCCGCAGCAAGGAAAATGCCCGGACGCGTCTGCAAAATCTTGAGCCCCGTGTCGGTTCCGCCGGTCAGAATGATGAAATCCACATCCGGGTGGCTGATAAGTTTTGCGCCGACTGAGGTGCCCGAGCAGGGGAGAAACTGCAAGGTATTCTTTGAAATACCGGCTTTCCAGAAGCATCGGCACAGCTCATATCCGACAAGCACCGCATCTGACGAGGGTTTGAATATCACGGTGTTGCCTGCTGCAAGACTTGCAACGATGCCGCCGCAGGGAATGGCAATGGGAAAATTCCAGGGCGAAATGACGAGTCCCACGCCTTTGCCATAAGTTTTCACATTTTTCATCTCCGCGTATGTCTTCACAGAATGCGGATAAAATTCGGCAAAATCAATCGTTTCGGAAACTTCCGGGTCTGCCTCGCTGAAGACCTTTCCGGTATTGGCGGCAGCAGCGCCAATCAGATTGCCTCTGGCAAAACGCAGTTCCATTGCGACTTTGGCAAGGATTCTGTGACGCTCCGAATGACTCTTTTTCCGCCA
>JAIFKL010000303.1 GCA_020049595.1 Desulfobacteraceae bacterium | reverse complement strand
AGGTGCAACCTCGGTACCTAATGTTACCTTATCATAACATTTTAAGGCACACCCCGGGGCATTTTCCTCACCGTTTTCATTAAAACATCTTCTTTTTCCGAAAAAAAAGAGTGTGGTGCCTGAAGCGTTATAGTAACTGATTGTCTTAGTACCATCATAAAATGTACGCGGACAGGGAATCGGATTTTTATTAACATCCGTATTGGTGCAGGTTGCTGTGGGACAGGTTGTTATCACATTACCTTCAACATCATAGCATTTCAGTGCAATATCCGCTCCGGCTGTGCTTAGTCCGCCGGCTGTGTCAGGAATCGCGCCTGCCATCACAAAAGCAGGCATCATCACTATCAGCACCAAAGAAAGCATTATCTTCTTCATTTGTTAAAACCTCCGTTCATTGATTGTGAATCAAAAACTTACAACTTACAGCCTTGAAATACACATCTTTTCACTCGAAGTTGACCACCTCCTTCTTTTTCACTCTTATGCTCAGTCCCTCCGGCGATTCCTCAATAACAGAAGCCAGAGTTTCCTTTTCTTTCAAATCCATGACAATCCGCAGATACGCCGGATGGATGCCGACCCGGATGTTTTGAACCATCGTGTTTGCCGCCTTAAACAGAAATTTCCCGGGTTTTTTCCATTTTCCCGCCAAATCCACGACCAGCTTGGGCGGATTTTCATCTGTGAGAAAAAAGGAAGAATACTGCCGAATCGGTTTGTCAGACGAAACAACCGCATGGAATTCTTCTGCCGAAGATTCATAAAGAATGTCTTTCAATATTCTTTCTGTTGTATCCGATACAGTTGATAATCCTGAAACTTCTTCCGAAAAGGTATCTGTTTTCCGCATTTCTTTCCCGGGCGATGGAAACAGATATTCGGGCATTTTCCGCATGGTAAAGCTGAGACCTTTCGGAAGCTCCTCAACGGTCGGGGATAGGGGTTCTTTCCCGAACAGATCCATCACCACCCGGAGATACCCCGGATGCTCGCCCACCCGGATGCGCCGGATCATGTCATCGTTCACCGTCAGCACGGACTTTCCCGAATTTTTCCAGTCCCCGGGAAGGTCAATCACCATCCGCAAAGGATTATTTAAGAAAAACAACTGATAACCCGCTATCGGTCCGTCAGCAGCGATAATCACCCGAAAAGCCTCTTCAAGAAACTGAAAATCAACATCTTTCAGAATCTCGACATAGCCGGTCCGCTGCCTTGCCGTGTCTGAATTTTCCGGAGGATGGAGCGGATTCAGCGGAATGATGCCGGTTCCCGGGCGGACTGCCCCGTTTATATTTCCGATATTGGAAAAAAGCAGGGCGCAGACCGCAGAACAGACTGTTATGCCCAAGAGTATCCGTTTTTTTGTATAAAAATCCATCATCATTATTTTTTTATGGTAAAAGTAAGCCCCTCCGGCGACGGCTCGATACGGGGGGAATATGTTCTGCTCCCCTTTAAGTCTATGACCAACCTCAGCTTATCCTTATGCTCCCCGACTCTGATTTTTTCGACCAAATCGCTTTGCACGGATATAACCGAATTTCCTGAATAACTCCATTTTCCGGGCAAATCCAGCACAAGTTTCGGCGGCGGATTCAGTGCCACGGTTTTATATTTTTCAATAGGCGCATTCGCGAAAAGCATGATGCTGAAACTGCCTTCCGAAGATTGGGAACGAATATCTTTCAGCGTCATAAACGTCTTTTTCTCTGAAACATCTTCCGAAGCCTGAACCGCCTGAGCCGCCTTCGGCACCGACTCGACAGAGGGCAGAATTTCGGGTTTTTCTGAAATTTTGACAGAAGATTTATTTTCTGCTGCCGGGTTTGTGACCGGAACAGAAGACACCGGCGGTTTTACAGCCACAGATTTTTTGACAGAAGATTTGTTCTCCGCAGCTTCTTTTTGGACAGGAGCAGGCGGCTGCGGTATTTTTACGGCAACAGATTTATTTTCCTGCGCTCTGACAGGCAACGGAATTTTCTGTTCGGCACCTGCCGGTGTTTCAGGTTTTATTTGGGACGGCTGCTTTTCTGCCGCCTCAAGGGGTTTTTCTTCAGGGAATATCGGCATTTTTTCTTCCGGCTTCGGGACAGATTTCTTAATGCGTTCTGTGTCCGCAGCTTTGTCAGGGATTTTGTAGCTCTCTTTTTTGGCGACAGGCGGATCATCCGATCCCCGGAACCATATCATATAGCTCACCCCTGCCCCGATAAGGAGAATCATCAGCAGGGCGGCTATTTTTCCTCCGAGAGTTTGCAGAGGATTTTCAAATTTCCAGAAACGGGTCCAGCATTCCTTACAGCGATAAGGGGTTCTCGGATAAAAAAAACGGACAATTTTTTCCAACCCCCGCCGGTGTGAATGAGTTATATTTTCACTTCCGCATCTCGGACATTCCATCATTCTTCCTCCACATAAAAAAATTCAGAATCTTATACTGACATCTCTCGATACAGAAATTCATCACTCCGTCTGCACCGCTGCCTGCATTTTTTGCACCCCGGAATAAACCAACCCCTTTGAAACACAGGCATGATGTATGCCGTATGATTGCTTTTTATATATGATCTCTAAAACTATACGATATTCAGACAAAAACATCAACCTATTTTTTTTGCTTTTATATTATACCCGCATTTGCTCAAAATCTGTGATATTTTTTTTACCTGAATGTCCGTTCCCATCTTATTTTTATTGGCAGCGACTGCAATCATGACTTTGGAATGTTCCCCCGATGCGGACAGTTCCACACAGAGCTGTCGGTGTGACATAAAAAATGTTATAAAAAAACCGAGAATCATCACCGCAAACCCGGCATAAACAACAGGCACACCCGGGTCTTTTGTCACCTGAAGCCCTGTATAATAATGATGCTCACAGTCTGTGACCCCAATGACAATATTGCCTTTCCGCATTTTGTCAAAACTCGGAAAGCGGATCGGAAGAATGATTTCAAGCGGTTCGCCCTTATCCGGCGTCAGGGTTCCGATAAAAACATCGCTGATGTCCTGCCCCATAAAACTGTAACTGCCCGTAAATTTTTCGATTTTAAACTGTCCCATTTTTTCAGGAAGCTCCGTCTGTTCTCCCACAGACAGTTCTTTGGTATATGCCATTCCTGTTTCCTGACTTGTGAAACTCAGCACGGCTTTTTTGGGCGGAAGAGTGCCGTAGTTAGACTGAAAGAAGTTGATCCCGCGATACCGGAGGGGATCATTCACAATAATATCCCGGTGCAGAACCGGCTTGCCCTGTTCGAGAACAGTCAGTCCCGAGCGGTATTCTTTGGGCGCGCCGGTGTCATAAAAACTGACGCTGAATTTGTCACATCGGATTTCAAAATCCAGCTTCTTAATTTCATTGCTTTTTCTCAGACGGATATGATCCGTGCTTTCGCCTTCGGCTATATTGACAAATCCCTCGAACCCGAAAAAAGAGCCGATCAGACTGCCCAGCAGCAGCAGAATCACGCTCAGATGCACAATGTAAACACCCAGACGGGTCCATCGCCCTTTTTCGGCAAAAATACAGATACTTTCGGCTGTCTGCTCAACACGGGTATAAGTGAAAAGTTTTGAAATAACAGGTTCATATCTGTTTTTCAGTTCTTCCGGCGAAGCCTCCGCTTCAAATTCATATTTATGAGAAAGATTTCTGAATTTTGAAAGCGTGAACTTGGGGGGATTGGCAAATATGATTTTCCAAGTTGCAGAAAGCCGGTCTGCCGAACAGACTGCAATATTGAGCGTCAGCATCAGCATCAGCAGTTGGAACCACCATGAGTGATACATATCAAAAATGCCGAGGGCATAAAAAATTCTGTAAAAAATTTCGCCGTATTGCTGAAAATATGCAGCAGGACTTTCATTCTGGGGAATCAGTGTCCCGATAACAGAAGCGGCTGCAAGCGACAGCAGCAATATCACCGTCAGCCTGACCGATGAAAAAAATTTGCGGATGCTGTTCAGATAATCAGAAGGCAAAGCTTCTTGTTCCATTCCTTTTCCTTTCCTGACAAAGTTAAATTTTTCTTTATATCAAAACTTTCCAAAAAATAAAATAAAAAAATGCTCTTGACAATAATAAAAATGTAAATAATGTTTTATATAATTTTTCCGGCGGTCAGGAAAAAAGAAAGCGGGAATTATTCTGTAAAAAAAAATTAAGGTGAGGGGTACGCCGGTGATTCAGTTGACCTCTGATCCCTGACCCCTGACCTTCAATAAAAATAAGGAGTATCAGTCACATAATGATTCAAGTAAAAAATCTTGTAAAGTATTTCGGCATGAAAAAAGCGGTGGACAACATCTCTTTTAATGTTGAAAAAGGAGAGATACTCGGTTTTCTGGGACCCAATGCCGCAGGCAAATCCACGACCATGCGGATGATTACCGGATTTATTCCGCCTTCGGGCGGCACTGCGGTCATCGGCGGCGCGGACATCACAGCAGATTCCGTAGCCGCCAGAAAAAAAATCGGATATCTGCCGGAAAATGCGCCGGTTTATCCTGATATGAGCGTTTATGCGTATCTGGATTTCTGCGCGGAAGTCAGGGGTTTTTCCGGCGAAAACCGTAAAAAGAAAGTGGAAGAATCTCTTGAAAAATGCTTTCTGAAAGAAGTGAAATTTCAGACCATCGGCACGCTTTCAAAAGGATTCAAACAGCGGGTCTGCTTTGCACAGAGCATCATTCATGATCCCGAATACCTCATTTTGGACGAGCCGACCGACGGGCTTGACCCGAACCAGAAACACGAGGTCCGGCTTATGATTCGGAAAATGAGCGCGGACAAAGCCATTATTCTTTCCACCCACATTCTCGACGAGATGGATGCGGTCTGTTCCAGAGCCATTATCATCGCAAACGGTCATATTGTGGCAGATGACACGCCCTTCAATCTCAGAACCCGCTCATCGCTTCACGGAGCGGTTTCTCTCACGCTTCCGCCCACGGACACGGAAAAATTCATCTCCCGCATCAGGGAGATACAGGGTGTGAAAGAAGTGAAAATTCTTGAAAAAGAAGCGGATACGCTCAAAGTTCGGATTTATCCCGAAAATGCGGACACGCTGATTGCCAACCGGGTGATTTCCGCGCTGTCCGAGAATAATTATGAAATAAAATCCATATTTGTGGAACAGGGGCGGCTGGATGATGTGTTTCGGGAACTGACGGTGTAGGGTGGACAGCCTGCTGTCCACCGTTGTATCTGTCGGTGGGCAGCAAGCTGCCCACCCTACTTGCTCCGGAGTGCTGAAATGAGCCGCAAGGCGAAATTTCAGCAAGTATAAATATTGCTAAAATTTCGCTCCGCTCATTTCAGCACTCCGGATGAACCCTACTTGCTCCGGAGTGCTGAAATGAGCCGCAAGGCGATATTTTAGCATGTATAAATATGTGCTGAAATTTCGCTCCGCTCATTTCAGCACTCCGGATGAACAGGAATGCAGGCATGAAATGTCTGCCGAAAAAATCAGCGGCGGGCAGCAAGTTGCCCACCCTACGATTATTTCAAATATTAGGATATTGAGGTTATGGAAATAAAAGAGTCTGTAAGTAATATCAGGGCGATATTCAGGCGGGAGATTGCCGGATATTTCGGATCGCCCGTGGCTTATGTTTTTATTGTCATTTTTCTGATGCTGATCGGATTTTTCACATTTTACATCAGCCACTTTTTTGAGGTCGGGCAGGCTGACCTCAGAAATTTCTTTGAATGGCATTCCTGGATTTTCATGTTCCTTGTCCCGGCAGTTGCGATGCGGCTCTGGGCAGAGGAGCGGCGCATGGGAACGCTTGAGCTGATTCTGACCTTCCCGGTGACTGTAACTGATGTCATTCTCGGCAAATTTCTGGCAGCATGGGTTTTTATCGGGATTGCCCTGTTTCTGACCTTTCCCATGGCAATCACTGTGGCATATCTCGGAAACCCGGATGCGGGTCCCATTATCTGCGCGTATATCGGAAGTTTTCTGTCCGCCGGTGCATTTCTGAGCGTGGGGATTATGACATCTTCCTTTACCCGGAGTCAGGTTATCAGCTTCATCGTGTCGGTAGTCATCTGCCTGTTTTTTATTCTTGCCGGTTATCCGCCGGTGACGGAAATGCTGTCGGGCTGGGCACCGATGTGGTTGGTCAATCTGGTATCATCGCTGGGATTTCTGTCGCATTCCGTTTCTATCGAAAGGGGCGTTCTTGATTTCCGGGATATGCTCTACTATTTTTCGGTCATCTTTTTCATGCTCTTTGCAAACGGAATTATCATTCAAAACAGAAGAACGTAAAAGCTGGAACCACGAATGACACGAAAAAAAACGAATGACACGAAAATTTTTTTATCCTTCGTGGCTTTTTCGTTTCTTTCGTGTTCTTC
>JAIFKL010000219.1 GCA_020049595.1 Desulfobacteraceae bacterium | reverse complement strand
ATCTGGCGGTTTATCATCAGGTTGACATCGCGCTTGATCCTTTCCCGTACAACGGCACTATCACATGCTTTGAGGCTTTGTGGATGGGCGTTCCGGTTCTGACTTTGTGCGGAAAACGGCATGTCTCACGCGTCGCCGCAAGCATTCTGACTCGGCTCGGATTAAGCGAATTCATCGCTACAAGTGAAGATGACTACATTTCCAAAGTAGTCCGAATGGCTGAAAATATTGAGCGGCTTCGCCGGGTTTTGCCCGCTCGCTTGAAGCTGTCTATCGTGAGATATGGATGAAATGGTGCGGTTGGAAACCGGAACCCAAGAGACAAGAAATAAAAGCCAATCGCCAAGAGCCGATTGCTCAACAACAACAACTAACTCAAGCCATTCAGCATCATAAAGCCGGACACTTAGATAAAGCTGAAAAGATTTACAAAAAAATTCTCGGTGAAGACTCGAACCATGCGGATGCGCTCTATTATCTCGGACTGATGTCTCATCAGACCGGCAAATATGACATTGCCGCAGATTTTATTCGTAAAGCCCTTCAAAGCAATCCTCAGAACGCGGTCTATTATAACACGCTGGGAGCGGCGCTGAAGGCAATGAGGAAATTTGACGATGCGGTTGACTGCTATAAAAAATCGCTGGAAATCAATCCGAACTATGCCGAAGCCTATTATAACATGGGGAACGCGCTGAATGTCGGAGGCAGAAAAGAAGAAGCCGTCGCGGCTTACCGCAAGGTGCTGGAAATCAATCCGAACAATCCCGAAGCCTACAATAACATGGGGGCTGCGCTTAAAGACTTAGACAGATTTGATGAAGCCATTGACTGTTATAAGAAGGCATTGAAAATCAGGCCGCAGTATTCCGAGTCTTACAACAACATGGGTGCCGCGCTCAAAGGTCAGGGAAAGTTGGACGAGGCATTGGAATGCTACCGGAAAGCCATCGAAATCAGTCCGAACAATGCGGAAGCCCATTATAACATGGGCAATGTTCTGAAAAATATGGGAAAGCTGACAGATGCCATTGACTGTTACAAAAAGGCGATAGAAATTAATCCGAACAATTCCGAAGTCTATGGCAACTTGGGCAATGCCTTGAAAGATCAGGGCAGATTGGATGAGGCAATGATGTCCTGCAAAAAAGCTTTGGAGATCAATCCGAATTATGCGGAAGCCCGCAACAGTCTCGGCGTCGTTCTGAACGAACAGGGCAAAATTGAAGAAGCTGCGTCGTACTACCGCAGCGCGGTCGCGGCAAAGCCGGACTACCCCGAAGCCCACAATAATATCGGCAATGCTTTGAAAGATCAGGGCAGATTGGGCGAGGCTATTGACTTCTATAAAAAAGCCCTGCAAATCCGACCGGATTACTATCAGGCGCACAGCAATCTGCTCTTTACTTATCAATACGGAGATCATCGGGATTTCGGGTCTGATTACTCTCCTAAATGGGTATTTGAACAGCATCGCTTATGGAATGAAACTCATGCAAAACCATTGATAACGGAGATTCTGCCGCATCACAATGACTCAAAATCTGAGCGAAGGCTGCGAATCGGTTATGTTTCTCCTGATTTTCACCGACATTCCTGCGCCTACTTTATCATGCCGCTGTTCAGGGCGCACGATAAGACAAAGGTAGAAATATTCTGTTATGCAGATATGAAAACTCCGGATGAGATAACACAAGAACTCCGATCCCTTGCGGATCGCTGGTATCCCACGATGGGAAAGAGCCATGCGGAAGTCGCAAAGCAAATCAGGGAAGACCGCATTGATATTTTAGTTGATCTCGCGGGACATTCCGCAAATGATCACCTCATGATTTTTGCCCGAAAGCCTGCGCCGGTTCAGGCGACGTGGCTCGGCTACCCTGACACCACCGGCATGGATGTCATGGACTACCGTTTTACTGACGCGGAGGCAGACCCCGAAGGCGCGGAGAGATATTTCAGCGAGAAGCTTGTGCGGCTGCCCGGGGGATTTCTTTGCTACACGCCGCTTTCCTCAACGCCGGATGTGAGCGAATCTCCGCTCTCGAAATCAAGCGAAATCATCTTTGCCTCGTTTAACAATTCCAGCAAAGTGACCCGAAATGTCATTTCGGTATGGTCTCAGATTTTAAAACAGATTCCGAATAGTTATCTTGTAGTCAAAAGCAAACAGCTTACCGACGAATCCACCCGCAAGCGTTACCATGAGATGTTTTTGCAAAACGGCGTTTCTGCGGAGCGAGTCAAAATTATGTCTCGTCTTTCCTCCAGACAGGAACATCTTGATCTGTATAGTCAGGTGGATATTGCCCTTGATCCTTTTCCTTATAACGGCACGACTACCACTTGTGAGGCATTGTGGATGGGGGTTCCGGTGCTTACGCTGCGCGGGGAACGGCATGTGGGGCGCGTCGGGACGAGTATTCTCACGCGGCTCGGACTGACTGATCTGATCGCTGAAAGCGAAGCAGACTACATCGCCAAAGCGGTTCAGCTTGCGGGAAATACGAACCGACTTCGCGAACTTAGGACCAGTCTGCGGGGACGGATGCAAAGTTCTTTGCTTTGCGATGCCAAAGCCTTTGCACAGTCTGTTGAAGCCGCGTACTGCGAGATGTGGGCGAGATATTTGAACCCGGAGAAGTCAAAAAAAAATGAAAATTTCTCCGTTAATTACACCCCCCTGCGCCCCCCTCAAGGGGGGATTTCGCCCGCTTCCCCCTTTGAAGGGGGGAAGGGGGATGTCTCAGGCACAGACACCCCCCTGCGCCCCCCTCAAGGGGGAAACGAGGATGTCTCCAATGATGCTGAAGCGCACTATACCAAGGGAAATCTGTTGCGGGATCAGGGAAAAACTGATGAAGCGATTGCCTGTTATCAAAAAGCATTGGAAATCAATCCGAACTATGCCGAAGCTTATAACAATATGGGCAATATGCTACGGGATCAGGGTCGTATCCGCGAGGCAATTGAGAGTTATACAAAAGCCATTCAAATCAATCCGAGATATGTTCAGGCTTATAACAACATGGGCATTGCATTGGAAGATCAGAGCAGAGTGGAAGATGCGATTCTCTGCTACCGTGAAGCCCTGAAAATTGCCCCAGACTACGAGCAGGCATATAGTAATCTGGTGCCGCAATTGCAGCAAATCTGCGACTGGCGGGAATATAAGGAATTTACACACAAGTTTGACGAGTTGACCGACGCCGCTCTCAGGAGCGGGAAAAGAGCGGTTGAAGACCCTTTTACAAGCCTCACAAGACATGATGATCCGGCTCGCAATTTTGCTGTCGCCAAATCTTGGATACGAGATATTGTCAAACCGCTTGCCGGTCTGAACATGAATTTCTCTTTTGAGCAAAGAAAGTCAAAGACAAAAATCACGCTCGGCTACATCTCAAAGGATTTCCGCAATCATCCGGTGGCGCATCTCATGCTCGCGCTGTTCGGACTGCACAGCAGAGACGAGTTCGAGGTTTTCTGCTATTCCTACGGGACCGACGAGGACAGCGAATATCGAGAACGAATCAAACAGGATGCTGATAAATTTGTTGATATTCATCATCTCGGCTATGCGGACGTGGCAAAGCGCATCTATGCCGATAAGGTGGATATTCTCATTGACCTTATGGGCTTTACCGGGGGCAGCAGGCTCGGCATTCCCGCGCTCCGCCCCGCGCCGATTCAGGCGACATATCTCGGCTTTCCGGGAACCGTGGGCGCGGATTTTTTTGACTACATCATTACTGACCGCATCGTGACGCCGGAATCCCATTCGGCGTACTACATGGAGAAGTTTGTTTATATGCCGGATTGCTTTCAGATCAACGACAATACGCAGATGATTTCGGATAAAGACTGGCGGAACGCAGACGCGGGGCTGCCTGAAAAGGGGTTTGTCTTTTGCTCATTCAATCAGCCGTATAAGATTGAGCCGGTCATGTTTGAGGTGTGGATGAGCATTCTCCGGCAAGTTCCCGACAGCGTTCTGTGGCTGTCCAAAAGCAGCGAAACCGTGCAACGGAATTTGAGGCACGCGGCTCAATCCAGCGGCATTGCGCCTGAGCGGGTTATTTTTGCCGAGAAACTGCCTTCCAAAGCGGATCATCTCGCACGACAGCGGCTGGCGGGAATTGCGCTCGACACGCGAATTTACAACGGTCATACGACTACCAGCGATGCCTTATGGTCCGGCGTTCCGGTGATAACGCTGCAAGGCGGACATTATGCCTCCCGTGCTTCTTCAAGTATTCTGAACGCTGTCGGTCTGCCAGAGTTGATTGCACGCAGCTTAAATGAATATGAATATCTCGCGGTGAGATTGGCAACACATCCGGCTGATTTGCAGGAAATACGACTCAAGCTTGCAAAATACCGTGTGACAAAACCGCTTTTTAACACCTTGCGGTTTGTCAGAAATCTGGAAAAAGCTTACAGCGAGATGTGGAAGCGTTTTGCAAAGGGAGACAAACCGGCGCATATTGAAGTATAAATATTTCGCCCATACAGGGCTTGTTCAGATATATAAACGATGCTACAAATATGCCGCCCCTACGGGGCTTGCGTATTATAGCTCCGTAGGAGCGTTATATTTGTAGCATCAACGGCAATTTCCCCGAACTCCGTAGGAGTGAGATATTTGTAGCTTGCAGGGGCGAATGAAATTAGGGGAGGAACAATGTCTGACATACTGATTCAGCAATACTATTCAAAAGTCGAAAAGATCATTCAGTACGGCGGAACACGGAAGGAAAGCGCAGTCCGTAGCGCATTTGAGGACTTAATCAACGGCTATTGCGAGTCAAAAAATCTCCGGCTGATTAACGAGTTGGACTACAAGACCCGTTACGGAACCACCGTCATTCCTGACGGCACCGTAAAAGACGCGCTGCGTTTGGACTGGGGCTACTGGGAAAGCAAAGATCAGTATGACGATCTTTGTAAGGAAATCGAGGAGAAATTTGCCAAAGGCTATCCTGACAGCAATATCTTATTTGAGGATTCACAGACCGCTGTTTTGTTTCAGGGCGGCATTAAGATAAAGGAATCACAGATAAATGTTCCTGAGCAGTTAGATGAAATTCTCACGAAATTTCTGAGTTATGAACGTCCCGAAGTCAGAACTTTCCGGGAAGCGGTGAGCAAATTCAAAGAAGATTTGCCTTTAGTATTGGTGAGACTGCGGGAGCAGATTGACTCGGAGGCACGAGACAATAAGGCATTTAAGCAGGCGAAAACCGCCTTTCTGGAACTTTGCAAGAATGTCATCAATCCTCATATCACCGATCTTGATGTGAGAGAAATGATTATTCAGCATGTTCTGACTGAAGACATTTTCCTCACGGTCTTTGACGAATCGCAGTTTCACAGAGAAAACAACATTGCCCGTGAATTGCAGCAGACCGTGAACACTTTCTTTACGGGCGATCTGCGCCGGAACACGTTGGACAGCATCAAGAATTACTATGCCGTGATTAAGCAGGCTGCGGCAAGCATTGTGAATCACCACGAAAAACAGAAGTTTCTCAAAGCCCTGTATGAGAATTTCTACACCGCGTATAATCCCAAAGCCGCGGACCGGCTCGGTATTTTTTACACGCCCAATGAGATTGTCCGCTTTATGATTGAAAGCACGGATTATCTCCTGCATCAATGTTTCGGGAAACTGCTCGGCGATCCGGGTGTAGAAATACTTGATCCCGCTGCCGGCACCGGCACGTTTGTTGCGGAACTGATTGAATATCTTCCCAAAGCGCAATTGACTCATAAGTACAGGCATGAAATTCACTGCAACGAAGTTTCCATTCTGCCGTACTACATCGCCAATCTGAATATCGAGTTCACCTACAAGCAGAAAATGGGCAAGTATGCTGAATTTAAAAATATCTGCTTTATGGACACGCTGGATCATGCGGTTTTCAGCAAAAAGCAGTACGGTCTCTTTGCCATGACCGTTGAGAATACGGAGCGCATTCAGAGTCAGAATAAACGAGATATTTTTGTAATTATTGGGAATCCGCCGTATAATGCCAATCAGATGAATGAGAACGAGAACAACAAAAACAGAGAATATCCCGACATTGACGAGCGGATAAAGAACACCTACATTGCTAACAGCACCGCGCAGAAAACCAAGCTTTACGATATGTACTCCCGGTTTCTCCGGTGGGCAACTGACCGGCTTGGAAGTAAAAACGGCATCATTGCGTTTATCTCAAACAGTTCGTTCATTGACGCCCGGACTTTTGACGGTTTCAGAAAGACTGTAGCAAAGGAATTTAATGAAATTCACATCATTGACTTGAAAGGAAATGCCCGAAACAGCGGAGAACGCAGGCGCAGGGAAGGCGGAAATATTTTCAGCGATAAAATCAAGGTCGGCGTTGCGGTGTATTTTCTTATCAGAAAGGAAGGAGAAAAAGGCTGTAAAATCTGGTATCATGCGGTTGGCGATTATCTTAAAGCAAATGAAAAGAAGGCATATATCGCTCAACATAAATTTCAGGATTTGGATTTTGAACGAGTCATTCCGGACAAAGATCATAACTGGATCAATCTGTCTGATAATGATTTTGATGAGTTATTGCCGTTGGCGAATAAAGAGACAAAATTGGCGAAAAATCAGGAAGATGAGAAAGCGGTG
>JAIFKL010000014.1 GCA_020049595.1 Desulfobacteraceae bacterium | reverse complement strand
ATCCTTCTTTTTTACACAGATGATCTCTTTCCGCTTCTTTCAAATCTTCCTGTATCATCATCTTTACAAGCTCGTCAAAAGAAACTCTGGGTTTCCACCCGAGTTTTGCCTTTATCTTTGAGGGATCGCCGAGCAGAAATTCCACTTCTGTGGGCCGAAAATAGCGGGGTTCGATTAGGACAAGAATGTTGCCTGTGGCAGCGTCCTTTCCGACTTCATCCACGCCCGAACCTTCCCATATTATTTCAATGCCGACTTCCCTGAATGACTTCTCGACAAACTCCCGCACCGAATGCGCTTCCCCGGTGGCGACAACATAATCGTCCGGCTCATGCTGCTGAAGCATCAGCCACATGGCGCGGACATAATCGCGAGCAAATCCCCAGTCTCTTTTCGCGTCCAAATTTCCGAGATAGAGATTATCCTGAAGTCCGAGTTTGATTCTTGCCACTGCCCGAGTGATTTTGCGGGTAACAAATGTCTCACCGCGAATGGGCGATTCGTGATTGAACAGGATGCCGTTACAGGCAAAAATATTGTATGCTTCCCGATAGTTTACCGTAATCCAGTAGGCGTAAACTTTTGCCGCGCCGTAAGGGCTGCGGGGATAAAAAGGCGTGGTTTCTTTCTGCGGAATTTCCTGAACTTTTCCGTACATTTCGCTGGTGGATGCCTGATAAAAGCGGGTTTTCTTTTCCAATCCCAGAATGCGTATTGCTTCCAGCAGGCGCAGTGTGCCGATGGCGTCTGAATTAGCTGTATATTCAGGTGTTTCAAAAGAAACTTTTACATGGCTCTGTGCGGCAAGGTTGTATATCTCATCCGGCTGAACCGATTGAATAATGCGAATCAAATTTGTGGAATCGGTCAGATCGCCGTAGTGCATAAAAAATCTTACATTTTCCTCATGCACGTCTTTGTAAAGATGATCCACTCGCGCCGTGTTGAATGAAGACGCCCTGCGTTTAATGCCGTGAACCTCATAGCCTTTATACAGTAAATATTCTGCCAAATACGCGCCGTCCTGTCCTGTAATTCCTGTAATCAGTGCTTTTTTCATGCTGCTCTGTTCTCCCTGAAATATCAGATAAATATCCCTCGAAAAGCCGGAACTTCCCGATACGCTGTATTTTTTTATCCTTTTATATTAAACAATCCTTAATTTGTCAAATAATTAAGGTTCTGAAAAACGGTAATTATCGGAAAGCGGTTCTGCTTTTGTCTGTCCTATTTCTCTGATTATCCTTGATTTTTAATTCCGAATGCCATATATAATGATGTTGTGTTTAAAGATGCAGGCATTATTTCAAATCAAAGAATTGCAGGGAATTTGCAGAAAAATACTGCTTTTCCCGATAAATTCAGGAGTTATAAAGCATGTTTCCGTCTGTCATGGTTATTGATGATGAAGCCTCTATCCGCCAGTCCTTGAGCGGTCTGCTTTCAGATGAAGGCTTTGACGTTGCCACAGCTTCTAACGGCTACGAGGCATTGAAGATTATTGAATCCGAATCTCCGGACCTCGTGCTGCTGGATATATGGATGCCCGGAATTGACGGCATCGAGACTTTAAAAGAAATCAAAAAAAACAATCCTTTTGTTCAGGTTATCATCATCACAGGACACGGAAATATAGAAACTGCGGTCAAAGCAACCAAGCTGGGCGCATTCGATCTGATTGAAAAACCGCTTTCCATTGACAAAGTGCTGGTGGCGATTCATAACGCGCTGAATTTCAGACGACTTGAAGAGGAAAACCGCTATCTCCGCAAAAAAAATATTGAAAAAAACGCCATTAACGGCACCAGTCCCAGCGTCGCCGCGCTGAGAAAACAGATTGCCGTTGCCGCGCCTACAGATACCTGGATTCTGATAAGCGGCGAAAACGGAACCGGCAAAGAACTGGTTGCCCGAACCATCCATCAGTTGAGCGGCAGGGCGGAGCAGCCCCTGATTGATGTGAATTGCGCGGCGATTCCCGAAGAATTAATTGAAATTGAACTTTTCGGACAGGAAAAAGGCGCGTTTACGGAAACAACGACTCGGAAAATCGGAAAATTTGAATTGGCAAATCGCGGCACTCTTTTTCTTGATGAAATCGGGGATATGAGTCTGAAAACGCAGGCAAAAATTCTGCGGGTGCTTCAGGAGCAGAAATTTCAGCGCGTCGGGGGCGGCAGAACCCTGAGCGTCAATGTACGGGTGATTGCCGCCACCAACAAAGATATTAAAGCCGAGATTGCAAAAGGCAATTTCAGAGAAGACCTGTATTTCCGGCTGAATGTGATTCCTATCGAAGTGCCGCCCCTGAGAAACCGCATCGAGGATATTCCTGTTTTAGTTGAAACTTTTCTGTCGGAATGCGCGGCGCAGCCTCATACACCCAAAAAGAAAATGACGCCGAGAGCCATCAATATGCTCTGCGGCTGTTCATGGCCCGGAAATGTAAGAGAACTTAAAAACCTGATTGGCCGGCTGGTCATCATGGTGGAAAAAGATGTGATTGATGTGTCCGACATTCCGGCACCTTATAATCCGGGACTCGGCAATGAGATAAATTCTGCGGAATCCAAATTATTTTCTTTCAACGCCCTGGAAACGGCAAAACAGACTTTCGAGAAAGAATTTATCCGGCATAAATTAGCTGAAAATAATTGGAATATTGTTGAGACAGCCAAATTGATGGGCATAGAAGCCGCGCATCTTCAGCAGAAAATGGAAGCGTTGGGAATCGGGAGTCATTAGTCATCAGATTTATCTCTCGCAAAGAACGCAGAGAGCGCAGAGAAAATCAAAAGCCTGTAAAGAAATTCGGAAATCTCTGTTTTTTTCTTTGCGGACTTTGCGCCTTTGCGAGATACTTTTTTTATCTCTCGCAAAGAACGCAGAGAGCGCAGAGAAAAACTTTTTTTATAAAAATTTCTTTGCGGACTTTGCGCCTTTGCGAGATACTTTTATTTGCGGCAGGAGTAAGCAATTTGAGAATTATCAGCGGAGATTTGAGAGGAAAAAAACTGCATCCGATTCGCGGTACAGTTATCAGGCCCACCGCAGACCGGCTGAGGGAGAGCATTTTCAATATCCTTTCCTTTCAGATACGGGATGCGGTCGTGCTGGACCTGTTTGCCGGAACCGGCGCTCTCGGAATCGAGGCATTGAGCCGGGGCGCTGAATACGCCGTATTTGTGGAAAAACACAAAGACGCGCTTGCTGTCATAGAACAGAATCTCCGTTCCTGCCGTTTGGAAGACAGAGCCAAAATCATCCGATGGGACATCGCAAGCAATTTAAACTGCCTCAGTTCCTCTGATTCCCGCTTATTTAACCTTATTTTCATGGATCCGCCCTACAACCGGAATCTGATCTCTGAGACGCTCCGGCATCTTCACCGGAGCCGGTGTTTGGAAAAAGGCGCGACCGTTGTTGTAGAACATGCGCCGCCGGAGCCGGTTCCTGAAAATATTGCGGAATTTGTGATTGCGGATCAGCGAAAATACGGAAAAACGCTTGTTTCCTTTTTGGATTATGTGATAGAAATTGAAAGCGATAACTCAGAAGCAGCAATGAAAATCCCCCCTTGAGGGGGTGTATCTGTGCGGAAATTAAAAAATTTTAGCTGAATCTGCAAGCATCAGCGGAAAGGAAAGGAATGATGAATGGAGAGAACTGCCATATATCCGGGGTCTTTTGATCCTGTTACAAACGGACATTTAGATATTATCAAAAGAGGACTCAAACTTTTTGACAAAATTATTGTCACAATTTTGTGCAATCCTTCAAAAACATCGTTTTTTACGGTTGAAGAACGAATCGAAATGCTGAAAACCAGCGTCAAAGGATTTTCAAAAAATGTGGAAGTTGACAGCTACGGCGGCTTATTGGTGGATTACGCGACACAGCGGGGTGCGGTGGCAATTCTGCGGGGGATGCGTGCAGTGTCCGATTTTGAATTTGAATTTCAGATGGCGCTGATGAATCGGAAACTGAACCGGGAAGTCCAGACCGTTTTTCTGATGACCGGTATGCGGTGGATATTCACCAGTTCATCTATTATAAAAGAAGCGGTACGTTTCGGCGGCGATGTGAGTGATATGGTTCCGCCCATTGTTAATCGTAAAATAAAAGAAAAACTTAATAAGTGAGGAATAAAAAGTGAGAAATGAGAAGTGAGAAGTAAAAAATGATTTCTCACTTCTCACTTCTCATTTCTCAATTATACTATGGATATTTGGCAGCTTAATGTTTTCTGTAAAGTCGTTGAACTGAAAAGTTTCTCCAAAGCCGGAAATACGATTCATCTGTCCCAACCCACGGTGAGCAGTCATGTCAGGGATTTGGAAGAACATTTCGGATGCCGTCTGGTTGACCGTCTTTCCAAAGAAGTCATTCCCACAAAAGCCGGCGAACTGCTTTACAGATACGCACGGAAAATGATCGCCCTGCGCGATGAAACAGAAACCGCGCTGGCTGAGTTTCACGGCAGGATCAAAGGGCGTCTGGTGATCGGCGGCAGCACGATTCCGGGGGTTCATATCCTGCCGAAAATTATTGGCAGTTTTATCAAAGAATATCAAGAAGTTACCATATCTCTTGTCATCGGAGACACGGAAAAAATTGTCTCGGATACGCTTTCGGGAATATCGGAACTCGGCATCGTAGGTGCCAAAACCGGCGACAAAAGGGTGTTGCAGGAAAAACTCATCGAAGATGATATGCGCCTGATTGTTCCCGAAAATCACAAATGGGCAAAGCGCAAACATATCAGTGTGCAGATGTTGTGTGAAGAATCCTTTATTGTCCGTGAGAGCGGTTCGGGGACATTGAAATCCCTCAAATACAATCTCACTCAGGCGGGATACAGTATTGAACAGCTTAAAATTGTTGCGGAAATGGGGAGTACGGAAGCAGTCATTCAAGGGATAAAAAACGGGGTGGGGGTTTCAATTCTCTCCGCGGTGGCGGTCTCTGATGAGTTATCCTCAGGAATACTTAAATCGCTCGCGATTGAAGGACTGAGCCTGAAACGGAGTTTTTATCTCACGCTCCACAAATATCGAAGTGCGTCGCCCTTGTCTCAGGTGTTTATAAATTTTTTGAAAAAAGAATTGGCGGAGAACAAAAAATCACTCTAAAAGTGAGAAGTGAGAAACGGAGGCGGCAGGTAACAGGTGACAAGTCATATACGACCTGCAAATAATTTCTCATTTCTCATTTCTCATTTCTCACTTCTCATTTTCTTGACTTTTCCTTTTTCTGCGCTCTTCAGCCGTTTGATTAAGACATCATAAAAAAAGCTTGCCGTTCCCCCGCGCACCACAGACGGCATATCGCCAGGCAAGCAATCCCTGCTTATACCTAATCCTTGTGCAGATTCATGCCGGGGCCGTCCCGCACCATCCGTACACGCGGAATCTTCACACAATTATCGTAATTATAGGTTATTATTTGTTCGTTTATTTTTTTATAAAAAATATATTGACTAAAGCGACCTGAAATGATATATATTTATCCTGATAAACCCATAACATTTATTTTTAAGGAGGAGATTTTATGAATTTTTTTAAAGCGTTTGCCGTGACTGTATGCGTTGCGGCATGTTGTTTGCTGTATTTTTCTGTGTCTGCCGATGCAGCCGATGAAAAGGTGCTGATGATGGCAACCACCACAAGCACCGACAGCACGGGTCTGCTGCAATATCTTGCGCCCAAATTCAAAGAAGTGAGCGGCTTTGAACTGAAATGGACCGCAGTGGGAACCGGAAAAGCCTTGGAATACGGCAAAAATTGTGATGTGGATGTGGTGCTGGTCCACGCGCCTAAAGCGGAAAAAGAGTATATCGAAAAAGGCTACGGTCTTAACCGCCGGGAAATCATGTATAATGATTTCGTCCTCATCGGACCCGCAGCGGATACTGCCGGCGTCAAAGGAAAAAACGTGGCTGATGCCCTCAAAGCTGTGAGTCAGCAAAAGGCTGTTTTTGTGAGTCGGGGCGATGATTCCGGCACTCACAAAAAGGAGATAGAAATCTGGAAAGCAGTCGGGCTTGCCGTGCCGGACAAAGAATCATGGTATGTTCAGACAGGTCAGGGAATGATTCCCACCATCGCTGTTGCGGCAGAGCGCAACGGCTACACCCTCACAGACAGAGCCACTTACATCAAATATGAAAGTGACGCGGGCGGCAATCCCCCGCTGAAAATTCTGGTAGAAGGCGATCCGACGCTGCTGAATCAGTACAGCGTGATTGCTGTGAATCCCAAAAACTGCCCCAAAGTCAAATATGAGGCGGCAATGAAATTTTCTGACTGGATTGCCAGCGCTGAAGTGCAGCAACTGATCAGCGCTGAAGTGCAGCAACTGATCAAAGATTTCAAAATCTTGGGCAAACAACTTTTCACGCCGAATGCGAAGTGATTGAGAGGTCAGAGGTCAGAGGTTCGGGGTCAGGGGGAAAGTTCCCTCTGACCCGAACCCCCTCGCATCCGTCCCCCTTCAAAGGGGGATCGGCGCGACACCTGAAATGGGGGTAAGGGGGGTGTCTGTCGCGGGGGATTTCTCTTGTTGCTACTGACACTTAACCAGCTCACCCCCATGCCCCCATCAAGGGTGGATTTGTCTCATACCGCCTCTTCAATATTTTATGGAATATCTTCTTGACGGCTTTCTGAAAGCAATCCAGTTACTCATATACGGCGATGAAGAGACATTTTCGGCTGTGATTGCCACCCTCGAACTTTCCGCCTACGCGATGGCTGCAAGCCTCAGCATCGGGATTCCCCTCGGCTTTCTGCTTGGCTATTTTGATTTCAGAGGAAAAAAACAGGTCCGATTAGTGGTGGACACGCTTTTAGCAATCCCTACGGTTTTCATCGGGCTTGTGGTTTATTCCTTTCTGTCCTATCGGGGGCCGCTCGGACATTGGGGCTTGCTGTTTACCATTCCCGGCGTTGCCATCGGTCAAACTCTGCTGGCGCTGCCCATAGTCATTGCGCTGACGGCCATGGCTGTTGAAACAATGGACAGTCAGTTGCGTGTGACGCTGATGTCTCTGGGCGCGGATCGCAGACAGTTATTCATCAGCACATTGCGGGAAGTGCGTTACGGCATACTTACGGCAGCGATGACGGCTTTCGGGAGAGTTTTAACCGAAGTCGGTATTTCAATGATGGTGGGCGGGAATATCAAATGGCACACCCGAACCATCACCAGTGCGATTGCTTTGGAGACAAACAAAGGCATGTTTGCGATGGGAATGGCGCTCGGATTTGTGCTGATCACTATTGCATTTTTAGTAAATATTTCAGTGTCTTTTTTTAGAAAAAGGTGAGATAACCGAGAAATGAAAAGTGAGAAACAGAGGTAACAGGTGACAAGTCATATACGACCTGCAACTTGTGAGAGATAATTTCTCACTTCTCACTTCTCACTTCTCACTTCTCAATTACTACACTTTCGGCCGCGGCAGTACGCCTGCCCTTTCCGCAATTTCAGGCACTTTATGTTCCCATTCGATTGCCATCAGATGGACGCCTGCAACGCCTTTCATTTCCTTAAATTCTGCAATCTGCTCCAGCGCAAATTTGATGCCCTCTTCCGCGACTTTTCCTTTTTCCAC
>JAIFKL010000152.1 GCA_020049595.1 Desulfobacteraceae bacterium | reverse complement strand
GAACAATTTAACTCCGTAGGAGCGGTATATTTGTAGCAACAGCGACGCCAAACGCCCCGAACTCCGTAGGAGTGAAATATTCCTGGTTGAAGATCAATATTTCGCCCCTACGGGACTTGTCTCAGGGGGACATTGCCGATCTACAAATATGACGCTCCTACGGAGCTATTTCCGCAGAGTCGGGTCGGCTTGACAGCAATCCTGCAAATCCTTTAATCCTGTAAATCAGGGTTCAGACAATGTGCCATTATGAAAGAAAAGAAATATTACGCAACAAGCCGTGAGCTGCCAGCCGCGAACCAAGAGCCGACAGGCAAACGCGTTATCATCCATACAGACGGCTCCTGTCTCGGCAACCCGGGACCCGGCGGTTACGGCGTTGTTCTGCGCTACGGACCGCATCGCAAAGAATTATCCGGCGGCGATCCGCAGTCCACCAACAATCGCATGGAAATGACCGCCTGCATCGCCGGCTTAAACGCATTGAAACGCAGATGCGCCGTGACGCTTTACACGGATTCCGCATATATCGTGAACGGCGTCACAAAAGGCTGGGCCAAACGCTGGCGAGCAAACGGCTGGATGCGGAATAAAAAAGAACAGGCGGAAAATGCGGATTTATGGGAACAATTGCTTGATTTATGCGAAAAACACGAGGTAAGCTTTGTCTGGGTAAAAGGACACGCGGGCAATCCTGAAAATGAACGCTGCGACCAGCTTGCAAAAGCGGCGGCAGGGAAGTTTTAGATATTGTTTATTGAAAAAAAAGTTTCTCGCAAAGCCCGCAGAGAACGCAAAGAAAAGCTTTTATAAAAAAAACAGCTTCTGTCTCTTTGCGGACTTTGCGATCTTTGCGAGAAACTTTTTTTCGATAAAGTCCATTTTATCATCTAAAAAAAATTGACGTTTTCACAGCAAAGATTTAAAAAGGGGAAAGAGATCATGAGAGAAGCAGTAATCGTAAGCGCGGCGCGGACGCCGCTGGGCAGTTTCAACGGTTCTTTGGGAAATATCGGTGCCACCAAGCTGGGCGCGATGGTTATTGAAGCAGCAATTCAGCGCGCAGGAATCAAAAAAGAAGAGGTGAACGAAGTCATCATGGGTCAGGTGCTTCCCTGCGGCTACGGTCAGAACCCTGCGAAACAGGCGGCAGTGCTTGCCAATATGCCTTGGGAAGCCGAATGTATCAGCGTCAACAAGGTCTGCGGATCATCCTTAAAGTCCGTGATGCTGGCAGCGCAGGCAATTCAGTTGGGCGATGCGGACGTTGTGGTTGCAGGCGGCATGGAAAACATGAGCATGGCACCGTATTATTTGGAAAAAGCCCGCAACGGATACCGCATGGGACACGGACAGCTTTTGGATCACATGATTCATGACGGTCTGTGGGATATTGTGAATGATTTCCACATGGGAATTTCCAATGAACTGTGTTCGGAAAGATACAATGTCAGCCGTGAAGATCAGGATCGTTATGCCGCGGAGTCTTACCGCCGTGCGCTTGAAGCCATTCAGAGCGGCAAGTTCAAAGATGAAATCACACCTGTTGAAATTCCGCAGCGAAAGGGGAATCCGACGTTTTTCAGCGTTGATGAATGCCCTGTCCCCACGCCTTATGAAACCCTTGCAAAGATGAAAGGCGCGTTTAAAAAAGACGGTTTGGGTACAGCCGGAAACGCGTCTATTATCAGCGACGGCGCGGCGGCAGTGGTGGTGATGGCAAGAGAAAAAGCCGAACAATTCGGCTGCAAAATCATGGCAAGCATCGGCGCGCAGGCATCTTACGGCATTGACATGAAATATGTGCTGGTCGCGCCGATATGGGCAATTCCCAAATGCCTGAAAAAAGAAGGCATTTCAAAACAGGATGTGGAACTTTACGAG
Source organism: Desulfobacteraceae bacterium (assembly GCA_020049595.1). Lineage (GTDB taxonomy): Bacteria > Desulfobacterota > Desulfobacteria > Desulfobacterales > JAIFKL01 > JAIFKL01. The sequence goes on along the minus strand of JAIFKL010000152.1, from coordinate 4,531 downwards.
ATAAACGAGGCATTCAGCGGTTCTACGGTCGCGATATTGAGGGAATTGGAATTAGACCCGGCGAGAGTGAACGTGAACGGCGGCGCGGTGGCGCTGGGGCATCCCATCGGCGCGAGCGGGTGCCGGGTGCTGATTACGCTTTTGTATGAAATGATCCGACAGGACAAAAAACTCGGACTTGCCTCCCTCTGCCTCGGCGGCGGCGAGGCAGTCGCAATGATTGTGAAACGGTAGTAGAAAAAATGTCTCGCAAAGTACGCAAAGGAATCAAAGCTTTTTATAAAAAATTCTTTGCGGACTTTGCGCCTTTGCGAGAAACTTATTATTAAAGGAGATAATTGATGGAAGTAAAAACTTTCGGTGTTATCGGCGCGGGACAGATGGGAAACGGCATCGCACAGGTTGCGGCAATGAGCGGCTTGAATGTTATCATGAACGACATCAAAGACGAGTTTGTGGAACGCGGGCTTGCGAATATCACAAAACTTTTGGGCAAGAGCGTCGAAAAAGGGAAGATGTCCGCGGCTGAAAAAGATGCGATTATGGGACGCATCAAAACCAGCGTGAACATCAAAGACATGTCGTCCGCGGATTTTGTTGTGGAAGCTGCAACCGAGAATGAAACCCTGAAATTCGGGATATTCAAAAATCTCGATGAGGTTTGCGCGCCGCATGTGATTCTGGCGACCAATACCTCGTCTATTCCCATCGGTCGGATTTCCGCGCAGACCAAAAGACCGGGTAAAGTCATCGGTATGCACTTTATGAATCCTGTGCCGGTGATGAAGCTGGTGGAAGTGATCCGAGGATTGGCTACATCGGATGAAACTTTCAAGACTACATGGGATTTGTCTGTGAAATTCGGCAAAACGCCCGCGCAGGCAAATGACTACCCCGGTTTTATCGCCAACCGGATTTTGCTGCCCATGATTAACGAGGCGGTTTTCTGCCTGTATCACAGCGTCGGCACGGCAGAAGATATTGACACCGTGATGAAACTCGGCATGAATCATCCCATGGGACCGCTGGCATTGGCAGACCTGATCGGATTGGACACCTGTCTTGCCATCATGGAAACGCTTTACAACGGGTTTAAAGATTCAAAATATCGTCCCTGCCCCCTGCTTCGGAAATACGTTGAAGCGGGCTGGCTCGGCAGAAAGACCGGACGCGGGTTTTATGAATACAAATAATTGAGAATTGAGAATTGAGAAATAAACAATTCTCAATTCTCAATCCCAAGGGGGTTTTATGGCGGCAAAAAAAGAAGATAAAATCGTTTCTGTGGGGAGTAAAATAAAAAAAGTCCGAACAGACAAAAATTTCACGCTTGAACAGGTTGCCAATCAGACCGGGTTTTCCACCGAATATCTCAGGGATTTGGAAGCCGGAAACATCATTCCGCCGGTGGGGACGCTTTTGCAGATTGCAAGGGCTTTGGAGATAGAATCCGGCTTTTTCCTCAAAGAACAGGAATCAACGCTTAAAGACCGTGTAGAGGCTTATGCCAAGCGCACGGATAACTACGCCTATACCACGCTGACGCCCGGAGCCGAAAATAAGCACCTGAAAGCATTCCGGGTTACGATTGACTCTATGCAGGATCACAAAGGCGTGGGATACCAGCATGAAGGAGAGGAATTTGTCTATGTGCTGGCAGGCAAGGTTGAAATTACGGTGGGCGAAAATGTAAATGCGCTGGGCGAGGGTGAATCGCTTCATTTTAATTCGGGAATAAAGCACATGCTGAAAAATGTCAGCGAGGAAACAGCAGAACTACTCGTGGTAATTTACGGACCGTAAGTGTAGAGCGGGTTTCAAACCCGCTTTACTATGCCGAAATGGATTGAAAATTGGAACACAAAAACGGGAACACGAAAGCGCGAAAGAAGCGAAAAACACGAAATGTTCCGGAGTGCGTCGTCTTATTAAATGCGGAGCGGAGCGAAATTTTTGCGTATATGTAGAACGGGTTTGAAACCCGTTTTACTTTGCCGAACCGATTTTATAAGATCAGGCATTTCAGCACTCCGGATTTGGTGTAGAACTGGTTTGAAACCCGTTTTACGATGCGGGTGACTTTCGGATTTTTCGCACTTTCGTGTTAATCTTTTTTCGTGATTCAATCTCCAATCAAAGGAGTGAGTTATGTTTTTTAAGCTTACAGATGAACAACTCATGATTCAGTCTATGGTCAGAGAGTTTTCAAGGAAAGTCGTCGCTCCTACTGCCGCAGAGCGCGACAAAACCAAAGAATTTCCCGCAGACAATTTCAAAAAAATGGGAGAGTTGGGCCTCATGGGGATGATGGTCCCGCCCGAATACGGCGGCGAGGGAACCGATACCGTCAGTTATGTGCTTGCGCTTTCCGAAATCGCCTATTCATGCGCTTCCACAGCCGTTGTGATGTCCGTGCATAACTCCATTGTCTGCGAAAGTCTCAACAAATTCGCAACAGAGGCGCAGAAGAAAAAATATCTCCCTCGTCTCACTTCTGCCGAATGGATCGGCGCGTTTGCCCTGACCGAACCCCACGCCGGTTCTGATCCGGTTTCTCAGGCAACTACTGCCGTGCGCGACGGCAAATTCTATGTTATCAACGGAAACAAGCGTTTTATCACTACCGGAAAAAATGCGGGCTTGGTGATTGTCACGGCAAAAACAGACGAATCCAAGAAGCATAAGGGTATCAGCGCTTTTCTGGTGGAAAACGGCACGCGCGGTCTGACGGTCGGACACATCGAAGACAAGTTAGGATTGCGGGCTTCGGATACTACCGATCTGATTTTCGAGAACTGCCGCGTGCCTGCCGAAAACATGCTGGGCAAAGAAGGCGAAGGATTTAAAATTGCCATGACTGCATTGGACTGCGGCAGGATCGGGATTGCCGCTCAGTCCGTGGGCGTTGCCCGCGCGGCATTGGACGCGGCTGTGAAATACGTCAAGGAAAGAGATCAGTTCGGTCAGAAAGTTGCAAAATTTCAGGGGATTCGCTGGATGGTTGCGGACATGGCAACAGAAATCGAAGCCGCACAGCAGTTGATGTTTTCGGCTGCAGCAATGAAAGACAGAGGCGAGAAATACACGAAAGAGGCTTCAATGGCAAAGCTCTTCGCCTCCGAAATGGTCAACCGGATCACCGGAAAATGTCTTCAACTGCACGGCGGATACGGCTTCACCAAAGATTATCCTATTGAGCGCATGTACAGAGACGCACGGGTCTTTACCATTTATGAAGGCACTTCGGAAATTCAGCGCATTGTGATTTCAGATCAGATTTTCAAAGACAAACGCCAGTCCTGACGCCAATCGTTATTGAAAGTATTCTTATGCAATTTTAACAGGGATATACAGGATTATCCTGTTCATCCCTGTAGGAGTTACGCAGTTGAATACTGCTTTTTTTAAACCGCAAAGTTTCGCAAAGCAGACCGCAAAGTTCCGCAAAGATATATTTTAAAACTTTGCGTAACTTTGCGGAAAACTCTGCGTAACTTTGCGGTCAGATCAGAAAGGCAAATTTCAACTGCGTAAGTCCTACCCTGTTAAAAAAAAATTGATCGTACTGTACTCCGGATGATAAAAAAATGACTCAATTCCTCAATTCCGATAAAGAAAATTCTCATCCCCGGCACTGGGACCCCGTATTTCAAATTATAACCCGGTTTCTGGCATGGGGTTCCTTGTTTTCTATTCTCTATATTCTCAGGTCTTTTTTCTTGCTCATTTTTTTTACCTTTGTTTTCGCATATATCCAAACCAGCGGCATTGCTTATCTTGAAAAGCTGATAAAAAACAGAGCATTGCGGGTGATCTTTGTCGCAGCGATACTTTTGAGCATACTGATTGCTGTCGGTATTTTTCTGGTGCCGAAAGTAAAAAAACAGACGGAAATTTTTATCGGTCAGTTTCCCAATTATATCATCAGAGTAGATCGGGAAATTTTTGAATTGGCAAATAAATATCCTTTTTTAAAAGAAGCCATACCGGAGTTGAAAAAGGAAGATTTGTCTCCTCAGACAGAGGACAGCAAGAAGTTAAAAAATTCTCTGACAGCATCTCTTTTTCAGCAGTTTTTAGGACTTGGAGAAGATGCCGGGGCTTTTAAAAATGTGAATCAGATCATAGACACTCTGGGAGAAATCAGCAGCAGAATTGCGGCGATTACTTCGGCGTTTCTGCTTTCGCTGCTCTTTTCTTTTCTCATCGTGCTGGATTTGCCCAGATTGAGCAAAAGCGTGGCGGAAATCGAACATACAAAACTCCGCTTTATCTATACCGAAGTAGCTGATACAATAAATAGTTTTTCACAGGTGCTGGGCAGGGCGCTGGAAGCCCAGTTTCTGATTGCAATCGCAAACAGCATTCTGACAGCGATAGGTATATATCTGCTCGGTCTCGGTGAAAACGTGGCTTTTCTGTCGGTCATTGTATTTTTTTGCAGCTTTATTCCGGTGATGGGCATATTTATCAGTTCCGCGCCTATCTGTCTGATTGCGCTTCAGACATCGGGACTGCAAATTATGATTCT
>JAIFKL010000352.1 GCA_020049595.1 Desulfobacteraceae bacterium | reverse complement strand
TGAAAAGCGGTTTTACGGAGAACAGGGTTTTTGATAGCGGATTGGTATCAGATACGGAGAACACCGTTTTTGAAAGCGAATCGGTATAAGAACAGATTTCAGCACTGCACACTCCGGATGCCTGTCCCTTCACACAATACCGCCATCAATTTTTTTTTACGACAGCAGTTTCTGTCTGTCAACATGAATACCGAAGTTAATTTATTTATATTACTAAATAATTTTACCGAAACAGATAACGGGATGAAATTTTTAAAATGAAAATGAATCAGTGATTGTATCTGATTCATTTATTATGCTTGACACAGTACCTAATTTTTTAATATGGTAGGGGGTAAATGATTCCGATTTTTTTATTTGTCAAATTCAATCTTAATAGGAGTTATGCACTTGAAACCGCCTGTTTTGTTTAACCGCAAAGAACGCAAAGTTCGCAAAGACATATTCCTGTCTTTGCGCCCTTTGCGTCCTTTGCGGTTAATTTTTGAAGGCATCCCAACTGCTTAACTCCTCCTTAAAAAGGAGAGCAGAGCATGGCTAATGCGTATGATATTGCTTACAAGCAATCTTTGGAAGATCCGAACGGGTTTTGGGGAAAGGCTGCGGAAGACTGTCACTGGTACAAAAAATGGGACAAAGTTTTAGATGATTCCAAAAAGCCGTTTTACCGCTGGTTTGTGGGCGGGGAAATGAATTCCTGCTACAATGCGCTGGATTATCACATTGAAAAAGGCAGAGGCAATCAGGCTGCGCTGATTTATGACAGCCCGGTGACGGATACGATCAAAAAATACACCTACACCCAGTTGAGAGACGAAGTTGCCAAATTCGCAGGCGCACTCGCGGCTCTGGGCGTTACCAAAGGAGAGCGGGTTATCATTTATATGCCGATGATTCCCGAAGCCGCGATTGCCATGCTTGCCTGCGCGCGTATCGGTGCGGTCCACTCGGTTGTGTTCGGCGGATTTGCGGCAAATGAATTGGCAACCCGTATCAATGACGCCAAGCCCAAAGTCATGATATCCGCTTCCTGCGGCATCGAAGTCAAAAAAGTCATTTCTTACAAGCCCTTGCTGGACAAAGCCATTGAAATGGCGACCTCGAAACCTGAAAAATGTATTATTTTCCAGCGTCCGATGGAAAAAGCAGCCCTGATGTCGGGCCGCGATTTAGACTGGAACGACGTCATGGCAACTGCCAAGCCCCATGACTGCGTGCGGTTAAAAGCCACGGATCCGCTTTACATTCTTTATACCTCCGGCACCACGGGACAGCCCAAAGGTGTTGTGCGCGACAACGGCGGACACATGGTGGCTCTGAAATGGACCATGAAAGCGATTTACAATGTGGACGCGGGCGATGTTTACTGGGCAGCTTCGGACGTGGGCTGGGTGGTCGGACACTCCTATATTGTTTACGGTCCCCTGTTCAAAGGCTGCACCACGATTATGTTTGAAGGCAAGCCGGTCGGAACGCCGGATGCGGGCGTATTCTGGCGCATCATTTCTCAGCACAAAGTGAAAAGTCTGTTCACCGCGCCGACAGCTTTCCGCGCCATCAAACGTGAGGACCCCAACGCCGATTATGTCAAAAAGTATGATATTTCCTGCTTTAAAATTTTGTTCCTTGCCGGAGAGCGTTCCGATCCGGATACGCTGAAATGGGCGGAAAACTGTCTGAAAATTCCGGTGATTGACCATTACTGGCAGACTGAAACCGGCTGGGCAATCTGTGCCAACTGCATGGGCTTGCATCATTTCCCGGTCAAATACGGCTCTCCGACCAAAGCTGTTCCGGGCTGGGATGTCAAGGTTGTGAATGCGGAGAATGAGGAAGTCAAAGCCGGAGAAACCGGCGCGCTGGTGGTCAAGCTGCCGCTGCCGCCGGGAACGCTTCCCACTCTGTGGAACAACGATGAGGGGTATATCAATTCTTATCTCCGTGAATTTCCGGGATATTACAAAACCGCTGATGCAGGCTTCAAAGATGAGGACGGATATATATCTGTCATGTCGCGTACCGACGACATCATCAATGTTGCGGGGCATCGTCTTTCCACGGGCGCAATGGAAGAAGTGCTTTCCGATCATCCCGATGTTGCCGAGTGTGCGGTTCTGGGTGTGGAAGATCAGTTGAAAGGACAGGTTCCCGTGGGTTTCATCGTGCTGAAAGCCGGCGTCAAGCGTTCTAACGAAGACATCATCAAAGAAGTCGTCGGTATGGTGCGCGACCGTATCGGCGCGGTTGCCGCGTTCAAAACCGCAACGGTGGTCAAACGGCTGCCCAAAACCCGGTCCGGCAAGATTCTGAGAGGAACGATTCAGAAGATTGCGGATAACAAGGATTTCAAAGTCCCTGCCACCATAGATGATCCGGCAACGCTGACGGAAATGGAAGAGGCGTTGAATTCTATCGGATACGCCAAGGCGAGGAAATGAGAATAATTGAGAAGTGAGAATTGAGAAATAAGTGATTCAGAAACCAAGTTTTTTCAAAAAACTTGGTTTCTTGAAATCGGGAATGAGGAGGAATCCGAAGCCTGCTAATTTCTCAATTCTCAATTCTCACTTCTCAATTCTCAATTCTCACTGTCCAACACCTCCCGTATAATCTGAGCGATCTTACGGGTGTTGAGCGGCTTGATGACAAACGCCCGGATGCCCATTGATTCTGCAACGGCAGCCGTGATTTTTTCCGTAAATCCGGTACAGAGAATAATCGGAATATCATGCCGGATCCGCATCAGTTCCCGCGCTAATTCATCTCCGGTCATTTTCGGCATGGTCTGATCCGTAATCACCAGATCAAAACGATTCGGTTCTCTCCGAAAAAGTTCCAGCGCTTCAAGGCTGTTCATTGTCACAATGACTTCATATCCCAGAAAACTTAATACGGTCTGCCCGAAGGTAAGAATGCCTTGTTCGTCATCCACAAAAAGAATAGATTCGCTGCCCCGGGGAATCGGGTCTGAATTCTCACTTGCGGATTCTTCCGTTTTTTTCTCAATTGCCGGAAGAAATACTTCAAAAACGCTCCCTTTCCCCGGCTCGCTGTGAACAAGGATTGTCCCTTTGCAGGCTTTGACAATGCCGTGAACCACCGACAGACCGAGACCGGTTCCTTCTCCTACCTGTTTGGTGGTAAAATAGGGATCGAAAATTTTTTTTATCGTCTCCCGGCCCATGCCGCAGCCGCTGTCTTTTACCGATAATTTGAGATAAGTCCCCGGTTTCGGAACCTGAATCCGCCGGGCTGTTTCATCGTCAATTTCCGCCTCTCTCAGTTCCACATGCAGGATGCCGCCTTTTTCTTTCATGGCATGAGCCGCGTTGGTGCAAAGATTCATCATCACCTGATGCATCTGTCCGGGGTCTGCCAGAATCGCGCCGAGATTTTTTTCAATATACTGTTTGACTTCAATGGTTGCGGGCAGAGAGGCTCTGAGAAATTTAAGCGCCTCTTTCACGACAATACTGAGCTGCAACGGTTCTCTCTGTTCTTTTGTTTTATGACAGAATGTGAGAATCTGTCCTACCAATTCTTTTGCCCGGTAGGAGGCGCTGAGTATCGCCTCCAATTTGCCGTGCATGGGATTGTCCGGCGGGACATCGAACATTTTCATTACTTCGGCATAGCCGATGATAATGGCGAGTATATTATTGAAATCATGTGCAATACCTCCGGCAAGCAGCCCGACGGCTTCCATTTTCTGCGAATGGCGAAGCTGTTCTTCTGCCTCTCTGCGTATGTTTCTGTCCCGAATCGTCTTTATGCCGAAGGAGATATCCGAGGCAACTTCCTCAAGCAATTCAATTTCTTCGCCATGAAATACCTCTTTTTCCGCAGAATGCAGATTCAGTGTTCCGATGATCTGACCGTCAACTTCCAGCGGTAAGGCACAGGACGACTGCAAGTCTGTTTTGAGAATAAAATCCCGCCAGGGTTTGAATACAGGGTCTGTCTGAACCCGATTGGAAAAATGCGTTTTTCCGGTTTTGATTGCCTTGCCGATAAGCCCCTGTCCGTATTCTGAATCATCCCATCTGACATCGGGAAATATTTCATTTTCAAATCCTGCCCAGGCTGTCTGTATCACATCAAAACTTCCTTCCTCTATCCGTCCGATCCATGAAAGCTTGTATCCCATATCTTTAACCATGATCTCGCAGACGCCGTTCATCAGCCGGTCTTCCGACTCGACTCTGGTAATAAGCTGATTGACATTTCGGATACCCCTTAATATTCGGGTCAGTCTCGATATTTCTTTTTCATAGAAAATCTGCTCGGTTAAGTCTTTGACAATGATAACCGCGCCGATGGTTTCGCCGCTTATCGGAAAGGGATGAATTTTGACATATTGCAGCATCCGCATGGTTTCGTTATTTTTGACAATATCCAGCGGAATCAGATAATGGTGAATAAGCGGCGACAGAATAAAATTTCTTTTATTTTCAATACATTGCTTTAAATATGATTCTTTATTCCGCTCCCGAATCTCAGGATATTTTTCAAAGATATTTTGTCCCAGCATCTCGGATTCTTTGATACCGCTGTGTTTTTCCATCCAGCGATTCCAAAGAAGGATGCGGTAATCTTTGTCTATGACAATCAAACCGCGTGAAAGCCCTTCTGTCAGGATTTCGCCAATTGCCGCAGGATTGATTCGTTCTGTCATTTTATGATAGCTCCCATATTGTCTGAACTGTGATTCGTCTGATTATTCTGATTAACCTGATTAGCCCCCGAAATAAATTTCGGGGCTGAAAGCTCAAGCCTGCTGAAGCAGGCTGATGTCTCACACCCGCAGCACGCTTCAGCGTGCTTCAGCTCTGAGACGGGGGATTTATCCCCCGTTTCCCTGAACCCGGGACACAGCACGCTTCAGCGTGCCTGAGCTTTCAGCCGGGCGATTTATCGCTCGGCCATTTTATTTCATTTTTTTCCTAAGCGTCTCTATGACTTTGTTAAAATCTTCAAAACTCATAAGAATAAAAAAATATCCGTGAATATCTGTCTCTTTGATACGCATTTCATTTTTAACCACAACAGCTTTGTCCAACGACACTAACTCTTTTAAAAGATTAGTAAAATAATTTTCAGATATTTCCACTGTCACTTCGGGAAGATCAAAAGAAATTTTTCCTTCCACCATATCGCTGATTTGAGACATGCAGGAACCCATGATGATGTTTCCGATTTCATTCAGCGTGGCAATGCCGGTTTCGGTCAGCGTCGAAGTTTTCAGCGATTTTCCGTAGATGGCGTTTAACAAGGATATGCAGCAGTCTTTTGTATAAAAAAGAACGGTTTTTCCATTAATCAACTCTCTGAAATTCTGAGATATATAAACACCGAGCGAGGTCACTTCCTTACGGATATAAGTATGCGCTTCTTCGACATTCATAATATGGACATCCGGCGTTTTGATGACAACCTGAGTGTTGACCAAACTTGAAAGCGAATTTGCCGCCTCACCGATTCCGATATTTATGACTTCCCGTATAATATCAATAGCATTATCGTCATACATCGAATCACCTTTAAGGCAGAGCGGGTTTTAAACCCGCTTTGCATCACAGCAGATTTTTATCATAAGGTAGAGCGGGTTTTAAACCCGCTTTACATCACAGCAGATTTTTTATTGTCTCAAGCAGCAGTTCAGGATCAATCGGCTTTGGAACAAAGGCCGCGGCCCCGGCTGCTTTTGCCTCTTTTTGTCGGAATTTCTGTTTGTCTGTGGAGCAGACGATCATTTTGGCACCGGGAGATGTTTCTGCAATTTTTCTGACAACATCTATGCCGTCTGTGTCCGGCATGAGCAGATCAACGGTCACAATATCCGGTTTCTCTGTCTGAAACAACATCAGTGCCTCAGTTCCGGTTCCGGCTTCGACTGCCTCATAGCCGTCGGATGTCACAATCTGTCTGATAATATTACGACTGAAAGCTGAATCGTCAACAATCAGTATTTTTTTCATGAAATAAGTCTCCTTGAGGTCTCAGGAACAGCGGTGAAGTTTCTCGCAAAGGGCGCAAAGGAGCGCAAAGTAAAGAAGAAAAGAAGAGCAATACAGCCTCCCCCCGGTGCCTTCGATTTCCTGCATCTTTGCGGGCAGTTCAGACCCTTATTTCCGATAATGTCTTAATATATTTTCTTCTTTGCGCCCTTAGCGTCCTTTGCGAGAAATCTTTTATCACAGACAGAAGGCATGTCGGCGGATTGCCCCTACACGATGATCTCTTTCGGATCAATCACCAATGCGATGCTTCCGTCTCCGAGCAGCGCCGATCCGGAAATTTCCTTTGTTCCGGCAAAATATTTTTCCAGCGCTTTGATCAGAATGCTTTCACGTTGTAATATCTCATCAACCGCAATCCCGCAAATCTGATTTCCGAAACAGCCTAAAATAACAGGTATAA
>JAIFKL010000325.1 GCA_020049595.1 Desulfobacteraceae bacterium | reverse complement strand
TTTTGTCAAACCTTTCAGGCTTGTCGGATTTGTCGGATTTGACAGACCCGCATGAACGGCTGAACAGCAATCATGAAAATCCTTTAATCCTGTAAATCAGGGTTCAGACTTGTTTGCCTGCAATAAGGTTTTCGATACGGCTTAAAACCGCATCTTTACCCTGGCCCGATTTGGCGGAAAAAATTGTCAGATCATTTTTGTCTATGGAAAAAAAATCCGCAATCGCAGCCTGCTGTTTCATCTGATTGTTTTTTGAAAGCTTGTCCGATTTGGTCAGCACCGGAACCATCGGGATATTGTAATGACTGAGCCAGTCAGTCAGATGCCGTTCCTCAATGCCCGGAACGCGGCGGATGTCTGTTATCAGAATCACGCCTTTCAGCGTGGGTCTTGAGGACAGATAGGTTTCAATCATGGGACCCCATTTTTTTCTGATCGGGTCCGGCACTTTCGCATAGCCGTATCCCGGAAGATCAACAAAATGAATTTCTTTGTTTATCAGAAAAAAATTGAGCAGTTGCGTGCGTCCGGGTGTGGAACTGGTTTTCACCAGCTGCTTGCGGTTCACAATCTTGTTGATGAGAGAAGATTTTCCCACATTGGAGCGTCCCGCAAAAGCGATTTCCGGCAAAGATGCCGGCGGATAGTGGGACGGCTCGGTCGCACTGGTGACAAATTCCGATGATTTTATCAGCATTGATATCCTTTATGTTTATATTTATCTCGTTGTTTATCTCGTTATCTCGTTCCCACGCTCCGCGTGGGAATGCGGAAAGGACGCTCCGCGTCCCGGATATTCTGAACGCGGAGCGTCCCCGCTGCATTCCCACGCAGAGCGTGGGAACGAGAATTTCAATTCAGATATTTCTCTATCCGGTTCATGCCTTCCTCTATGTTTTCGATTGAATTGGCGTAGGAAAAACGCAGATAGCCCTCCCCGTTTTTCCCGAAACCGATCCCCGGACTCACGCCCACATGCGCTTTGTCCAGAATATCAAATGAAAGTTTGTAGGAATCGCCGGAAATATGTTTTGCATTTGCAAACACATAAAATGCGCCGGTCGGTTCCACGGTAATCCCGAAACCCATTTCTCTGAGACGCCGGATCATGTATTTCCGCCGCTGATTGTATATTTCTTTCATACGGGCAACATCTTCCCCGGCATCCCGCAGCGCGGCAATTCCCGCAATCTGCGCGGTCGAGTTGGGACAGATTGCAAAATTCTGCTGAATTTTCTGTATGGGGCGGATAAAAGGCTTGGGCGCAATCAGATAACCGAGCCGCAGACCGGTCATGGCATAAAGCTTTGAAAATCCGTTGAAAACAAAGGCATTGTCCGTAAATTCGTCATTTAATTCCAATATGGAATGTGCATTTCCCTCATAAACCAGCCCGTGATAAATTTCATCTGAAACAATATAGCGTCTGTCCGGTTCCGCCAGCCCTGCAATTTCTTTCAACCGGCTTTCCGACAGGAGATTGCCCGTGGGATTTGAAGGCGAATTGATAAACACGGCTTTTGTCCGCTCTGTTATTTTTTCCCTGATGGCATCGGTGCGGAACTGAAACCCGTCTTCTTCATAAACCGGCACGGTCACCGGCTCCCCGTCCACAAAGCTGATGAAATTCGGATAACAGACGTAATGCGGATCCGAAATAATCACCTCATCGCCTTTTTCCAGCAGCGCGGCAAACAGACTGAACATCACCTGCGAGGTTCCCGCGCCCACGACAATCTGATCCGGCGACACGGTTACGCCGTAAGTGTTGAAATAATATTCGCATATCGCTTCCCTGAGTTCGGGAATGCCCAGACTGTGGGTATAATGCGTACGTCCGTCTCTGACAGCCTTGTTTATGGCTTCTCTGACACAGGGCGGAATGTCAAAATCCGGCTCGCCGACTTCCAGATGAATGATATGAATGCCTCTGTGTTCCATTTCATGCGCTTTTTCAAGCACATCCATGACGATAAAAGAAGTGATTTTCTCTGCCCGTTTTGAAATCATTGTTCCTGTTCCTGTGTGATTGAAAATTGAAAATTGAGAAATGAAAATTAATACCAATTCGCTATCAAAAACTGTGTTTTCAGTATCTGTTTTAAGCCGGGCGCTTTTCAAGCGGTTTAAGCGATCTTCGTAATCTGTTTTAAGCCGGGCGCTTTTCAAGCGGTTTGAGCGATCTTCGTAAAACCGCTTTTCAAGCGGTTTAAGCGATTTGGTCTGTTTTTAGCCGGGCGCTTTACGATCTGAAAAGACCGAATCTTTGAAAGCGAATTGGTATAAAATACCAATAAGCCGTGATAAATTCAAGCAATAAATATAAAGAGATTTATTCAGGGAGCAGGGAGTTTTTTTTCTGAAGCTGTCATTTCGACGAAGGGAGTGAGGAGAAATCTTACGCTCTTGAATGAAAAGGAGTGCAGGCGGAATTTTTCCGTTGCGGATTAATTCCCGGTTTAGTATAATAATTCAATTTCGGCTTTTTACGGTATAAAAAATTGCACAGTTAAGAAAATGATGACTTTCCGGACCGGTTTTCCTGAACTGTTCAGCAGAATAGGAGTTATCTGTATGTTGACCGGGATTTTCCGGCATCGGATTTTCCGGCAAGGAGTAGCAATCAATGTATGTCTTTATTTTGAATAATCGGGTAATAAGAACTGACATGCCTTTTGACACGACAATGCTGGATTTTTTGCGTTCCCGGCAACACATAACAAGCGTAAAAGCAGGTTGTCGCACAGGCAGTTGCGGAAGCTGCCTGATTCTGGTCGGGGAATCAGACGGAGAATCTGTCTGTTACCGTCCTCTTAATTCATGTATATTGCCATTGGAAGAAGCAAACGGCAAACATGTTCTCACTGTCGAAGGGCTTAACAATAATCGCTTAAATCCTATTCAGCAGGCGATGGCCGAACAAGGTGCTGTTCAGTGCGGTTATTGTACGCCGGGCATTGTCATTTCTCTGACATGTTTTTTGCTCAGAAGCCCGTTTTTTGACGAGTCGCTTGCCGAAATCGCCCTGGATGGAAATCTTTGCAGATGTACGGGTTATCACGGAATAAAACGCGCAGCAGCTTTGCTTTGTCAGAATTTTTCTCCCTCATCAGAGCCTGATTCTATGGAAAGAATTAAATGGCTGACAGAAAAAGAAATTTTACCTTCTTATCTTTTACAGATTCCCAGACAGTTACAGGAGATTCAGCCCGAATTGCAAAGGCGTCCGAATCAGATTTCCCAAAATTCCGTCATCATAGCCGGCGGAACAGTTCACGGTAAAAAATCAGAAGACTTGTCATCAGAGCAGGTCGTATTTTTATCTGAAAGAAAGGATTTGAGCGGAATACGGATCGAGCATAATCGCTGTCAGATCGGAGCTGTAACTGCTGTTGAAGAAATAAGAAATTCGGCTGTGATGAATCGCTTTTTTCCGAAAATCAGCGAATACTATGCAAAAATAGCAACGACTCCGATTCGGTATCGCGCAACAATAGGAGGCAATATTGTCAATGCTTCTCCGATAGGAGATTTATGCGTTTTTTTTCTTGCGCTTGACACATCTGTCGTCCTGAGCAACGGTCAGAATCAGAGGATAATTCCCCTGAAAGATTTTTTCAAAGCTTATAAAAAAGTTGACAAACAGGATAACGAACTTGTCGAAAGAATCGCCTTTCCTTTGCCCGGCCATAATGCGTTTTTTAATTTTGAAAGAATCTGCAAACATAACGATGCGGATATTCCGAGCGTAAATTCCGCAATACAGATAAAAACAGACAACAGGCGTATTCTCGATGTCCGCATTTCGGCAGGCGGAGTTGCTCCTGTTCCGCTTTATCTTGCTGAAACAGGCAATTATTTTATCGGCAAAGAAATAAACAATGCCGTTATACGCAAAGCCGGAGAAATTGCTTTGTCGGAAATATCTCCTGTCAGCGATATAAGAGGTTCGGCTGATTACAAACGGTTGCTGCTTCGCCAACTGATTTACGCACACTTTGTTACGCTTTTTCCTGAAAGCATTGACACGGAGACGCTTTTATGAAAAATTACGATACAATATCTCATGTCAGAGGCTGCTCGCAATTTACAGATGATATTTTTGTCCCGCAGGGAATTTTGTATGCCGCTGTTTTTTCATCTCCGACAGCTCATGGCAGAATAACACGGATAAACACTGATATTGCAAAGAAAATTCCCGGAGTATCGGATATTCTGACATCGGATGATATTCCGGGAGAAAACCAGATCGGTCTTGTTATTCATGATGAACCGCTGCTGGCAGCAGAAGAAGTTCATTATATCGGTCAGCCCGTTGCTGTTGTGATTGCCCAAGACCCTGAAACCGCACGCAAAGCAGTATTGTCAACAGAACTCGGATTTGAAGAACTTCCTGCTGTATTTGATGCCCGCAAAGCCTGTGAAAAAGGTCATATTTTCGGATCGCAGCGGATATTTTCATTGGGAAATATTGAAGAAGCATGGCAGCACTGTGATGTTATTGTCGAAGGCAGAGCAGAATCAGGCGGGCAGGAGCATTTTTATCTTGAAACTCATAATTCTGTTGCTTATCCTGTTGAAAATCAATGCGTGAAGATAATATCATCCACTCAGTCTCCGAGTGATGTGCAGATGATGACAGCCAAAGTTCTGGGATTGCCGATGCACAAAATAGAAGTTGATGTTTTACGGCTTGGCGGAGGCTTCGGCGGCAAAGAAGTACAGGCAACGACATGGGCTGTAATCACGGCATTGGCAGCTTTCAAACTCGGAAAACCGGTCAAACTTGTCTTGAACCGCGATGAAGATTTCCGCATGACAGGCAAGCGGCATCCGTATTCATCTGATTTCAAAATGGGGCTGACGCGGGACGGAAAAATTCTTGCTTACGAAGCTGTATTTTATCAAAACGCCGGGGCTGTGACTGATCTTTCGACTTCTGTTTTGGGGCGCAGTCTGTTTCATGCCACAAACAGTTATTTTATTCCCAATGTCAGAATAAAGGGCTTCAGCTGCCGCACAAATCTTCCGCCGAATACCGCATGCAGAGGTTTCGGCGCACCGCAGGCAGTGTTTGTCATTGAATCTGCTATTTTCAAGGCAGCAGAAACAATGGGCGTGTCTCCGCTGTTCATTCAGGAGAAAAATCTCTTAAAAACAGGTGATGAGTTCCCCTACGGAATGAAAGTGGAAAATGCTACGGCTTGCCGATGCTGGCAGACAGCAAAACAGCTTTATGATATTGAAAAAAAGATTCGGGAAATACAAATCTTCAATCAGTCTCATGCTCTTCAGAAAAAAGGCATGGCGATAACGCCGATTTGTTTCGGCATTTCATACAACGGGTCTTTGTTTCTGAATCAGGCAAACGCCGTTGTCCATATTTGCACTGACGGAAGCGTGAGCGCAGGCACCGGAGCAGTTGAAATGGGGCAGGGTGTCCGTATGAAAATACAGCAGGTTATTGCTGAAATTTTTTCGATTCCTCTGACTCGGATAAAAATTGAAACTGCGAATACAAGCCGAATTGCCAATACTTCTCCCACTTCTGCAAGTCTTGCCTTTGATCTGAACGGTAATGCCGTGAGACTTGCCTGTCTGAAACTTTCAGATCGCATAAAAGCCTTTGCGGCAAAAAAACTCAGCGCGGATCAGAAAGACGTTCATTTCAATAATGAAATACTCTATGTCAAAGACGAGGCGACGAATGTCAGATGGAATCAGATTATCATCGAAATGTATCTGAATACTGTCTCTCTTTCAGCGCATGCCCATTATCATATACCGGGTCTTCACTTTGACGAGGCAGCAGAAAAGGGAAAGCCTTTTGCATATCACGTTTTCGGAAATGCCGTAACCGAGGCTGTGCTGGATTGCCTTCGGGGGACATATAAAATTGAATCTGTAAGAATTGTTCACGACGCCGGCAAAAGCCTTAATCCCTTTATTGACAGGGGGCAGGTAGAAGGCGGGCTTGTGCAGGGAATCGGATGGATGACAACAGAAGAACTTCTGTACTCTGATAACGGGAGGCTGCTGACGGATACGCCGCTTACTTACAAAATTCCTGATATTCGTTTTGTACCCGAAAAGATTGATCTGCATTTTCTTGAAAATTCTGATAATCCTTTGGGAGTATTCAATTCCAAGGCAATAGGAGAGCCGCCTCTGCTTTACGGCATCGGTGCTTATTTTGCTGTTTTGCAGGCAATGAAAGCCTTTCGCCCAAAATTGCAGGCAAAATTTTCAGCACCCTTAACTTCGGAAAAAGTTCTGCTCCGGCTTTATTCATAAGCGATCACAGAATCCGACCGGAACGGTCCGGAGTGCTGAAATGCCTAATCTTATAAAATAGGTTTAGCATAGTATAGCGAGTTTAAAACTCGCTTTACAAAGCACCATAGTATAGCGAGTTTAAAACTCGCTTTACAAAGCACCA
>JAIFKL010000118.1 GCA_020049595.1 Desulfobacteraceae bacterium | reverse complement strand
GATTTAAGCAAGGATTACGGGTTCTCGCCCGTGCGTGAAATTGAAATCCCTGCTTATACATAATCCTTGTAGATTGCCGGATCACGGTCGTTCCCCGATTTTTTATCAAGACAACACGACAAAAACACAACACAGGAGGTAATTATGGAATTTTTGCTCGACAAAATCAAAATGCTCGTCAACATGCTGCTGTTCCACCCCAGGTCCACCACGACCTCGGTCATTCTCTTGTTTCTTGTCATTGCGATAGGCTTTTACGTGAACCGCAAACGGGACGCCAGCGGAAAAGTGT
The DNA here is from genome assembly GCA_020049595.1 of Desulfobacteraceae bacterium. Taxonomy (GTDB): domain Bacteria; phylum Desulfobacterota; class Desulfobacteria; order Desulfobacterales; family JAIFKL01; genus JAIFKL01. Next base: position 6,167 of record JAIFKL010000118.1, on the reverse strand, counting down.
CCTTTATTGACCGAACTAAAACCGGCGTGATCTGCCTCCGGCTCTATGAAACCGAAGAAGGACATCGAAAACACAACTGGCTGATTCCGCTGTGGATGCCCGAAAGCAATCTGCTGCTCACCGTCAGAATGCTCCTGCCCAAAGGCGAATACGACATCAGAGCCTGTTGGCGGGCAGATATTTCTTCATATCTGAAACAAGGCATATTTACCGCGCAGCCGATTCAGAAAATATCGGTCTATAACCTATCGGACTTGGGCAAATTCAAAGTTCCCGCCGAGATGCCGGTTGAATTCAAACTGAGTCCCGAAGGAAACAAAGCGCAGATTGATTCGCCGAACACATCTCTGCTGGAATTTGCGCCGGACAAACCGCCGTTTCCGTTGACGCTTTCAGACAGCGCAATGGACAAGTTAGGCGCAAAATTGGAAAAAGCCAAAAAGGAAAAGCTTTGGGAACTGAGCATTGTTGATGACCGCATCATGTCTCACCTTGAATATGAGGTCAAAAGCATAAGCCGGAAATTGGACGGTATGACTATAAAAAACAAGGAATTGGAATCGAATATGGACGGCGTCTGCCGGAAATTGAAGACCTTGCAGAAAGACAGCGGCGCAGAGAAAAAAACAGCAGGGTGATTTATTTTTTCGCCTCCGAAACCCCGCCTCACCCCCGGCGCCCCTCCCCGAAGGGGAGGGGAGTATTTACTCCCCCTCTCCTTCGGAGAGGGGGCCGTGGGGTGAGGTGGGGGAGAGGTCTCGTGACAAAACAGCAGAGGACATTAAAGGAAAATACAGAAATTTATGTCATTTATAAGCATAAGAGATTTAAGTCTGACCTTCGGGGATCCGCCCCTGTTTGAGAATATCAGCCTGCAAATCGAAGCAGGAGAGCGGGTCTGTCTTGTGGGTCGCAACGGCGCGGGAAAATCCACCCTGATGAAACTCATCACAGGAGAAATCCTTCCGGATACAGGCGAAATTGTGCGCCGGCAGAGCCTGCGTATTGCCCGTTTGGATCAGGAAATCCCGCAGAAAATGAACGGCACAATTTTCAATACAGTTTCCCGAGGATTGGAAAATCCCGCAACTCAGGCAGAATGGGAGAAACTGAGGAAAGCGGAAAAAATTATCTCACAGATGAAACTGCCCCCGGACGCGGCATTTGAGTCGCTTTCCGCAGGAATGAAACGCCGGGTTTTACTCGCGGCGGCGCTGGCAGATGATCCGGACCTCCTGATATTAGACGAACCCACCAACCATCTGGATATTCAAGCCATTATCTGGATGGAGGCATTTCTCCTCCGCTATGTGAAAAGCATTCTCTTTGTGACCCATGACAGGATGTTTCTGCAAAAATTGGCAAGCCGTATTGTGGAGCTTGACCGGGGACATCTTACAAGCTGGGCTTGCGGTTATGAAAGCTATCTGGAACGCAAACAGCTTGAAATCGAAACTGAAGAAAAGCAGCGGGGTCTTTTTGACAAAAAACTGGCAAAAGAAGAGACATGGATTCGTCAGGGCGTGAAGGCGCGGCGCACCCGTAACGAGGGCAGAGTCAAAGCGCTGGAAAAAATGCGGGAACTCCGGCAGGCAAGAAGAAAGCGGACCGGCACGGTGCAGATGCAGGCGCAGGAAGCGGAGCGCACGGGAAAGCTTGTTATTGAAGCAAAGAATGTGAGTTATTCGTGGGAGGCAAAGCCTGTGATTCAGGGCTTTTCAACGGTTGTCATGCGGGGCGACAAGGTGGGCATTATCGGACCCAACGGCTGCGGAAAAACCACGCTGCTGCAACTGCTTCTGGGCAGAGTTCCCCCGCAAAGCGGCAACATCCGGCACGGAACGCATCTTGAAATTGCTTATTTCGATCAGCTTCGCGGGCAGTTGGATGAAGATAAAACCGTAGCGGAAAACATCGGCGACGGCAATGATAACGTCATCATCAACGGAAAACCCCGTCATATCATAGGTTATCTCAAGGATTTTCTGTTCACGCCGGAGCGGGCCCGCAGCCCGGTTCGGATTCTTTCCGGCGGGGAGCGGAACCGTCTGCTGCTCGCCAAGCTTTTCACAAAGCCTTCCAATGTGCTGGTCATGGACGAGCCGACCAATGATCTGGACACGGAAACGCTTGAACTTCTCGAAGAATTGCTCATAGACTACACGGGAACGCTGCTGTTGGTCAGCCATGACCGGGCTTTTCTCAACAATGTCGTAACCGGCGCGCTGGTTTTCGAGGAAGAGGGGCGGATCGGCGAATATGCGGGGGGATATGATGACTGGCAGTCCGCGGCAGTGAACAGGGGGCAGGAGGCAGGGGACAGGGCGCAGGAGGCAGGGCGCAAGCCGCAGGCAAAAGCGGAAAAGCCGCGTCTGCAAAACCGTCCCGACAAACTGAGTTATAAAGAACAGCGTGAATTGGAAAGCCTTCCTCAGCGCATTGAGGCTTTGGAAGCGGAACAACAGGAGTTATATCATAAAATGGCGGATCCGGCGTTTTATCAGCGCCACGGCGCGGAAGTTACCGCACTCGGCAGCAGGCTGAAAGCAGTGGAACAGGAATTGGAAGCCGCTTATCAGCGATGGGAGGCTTTGGAACAAAGGCAGGGACGCTGAAAATGTGGAAATTGTCGGTTTTTAATAATGTGTCATTTCAACATTGTCTGAACTGTGATTCGTCTGATTCGTCTGATTATTCTGATTAAATAGTCAGAGTGTTCAGATAAATCAGACGAATCACAGTTCAGATGTTAATCTGTTTGAATCCGTGCCAATCTGCGGCTCTGAAAAAATTATTTTATAAGGTTACAGGATCACGGATGTGCTGTCCAATAGATAATACTTATTATGATACAAGCTGTTATTGAAAATATCAATTTGAAGTTTATCCAAGTTTATGTTAGCAATGTCCTTATCGTGATGAGGGCTTTTGTAAAATTAAAATAAAAAGGAGTGGAACTTTATGAGGACAAAAAGTGTTTTGGTTTTTATCTGCCTGATGTTCGGATTTGTTACAGCGGCTTCTGCGGCTTCGCTGGATGTTTTCAAAGATCAGAAAGGTGAGATAAAAATCGCAGGCGGCACCGCACATATTCCGGTGATGAAAGCCGCAGCCGAACAAATTATGAGCCTTAACCCGGATATTCAGATCAGCATTGCGGGCGGCGGCTCCGGTGTGGGCATCAAACAGGTCGGTGAAGGACTTGTGAATATTGGAAATTCCGGGCGCAAACCCACAGACGAGGAAATTCAGAAATACGGTCTCAAGCTTTTCAAATGGGCATTGGACGGTGTAGCCGTCGTGGTTCATCCGAAAAATGCTGTCAAAGCATTGACAAAAGCCCAGATCAAAGACATTTTTGCCGGAAAAACTGACAACTGGAAAGCCCTCGGCGGCACAGACAAGGCAATTACCGTTTACACACGAGATGAGGCAAGCGGCACCCGGGAAGTCTTCTGGGAAAAAGCTGTTGACAAAGGAGACATCACACCCAAGGCAAATGTAGTCGTGTCCAACGGCGCGATGAAATCAGCGATAGCCAATGACCCTTACGGCATCGGCTATGTCTCGGTGGGTCATATAGATGAAAGCGTGCTGCCTGTGGCATTGGACGGCGTTGTTCCGACCATTGAAACCGTCAAACAGGGAACTTACATTGTTTCCAGAGGACTTTTCAGCAATACCAAAGGCGAACCCGCAGGTTTGACAAAACTGTTTATTGACTACCTGTTCACGCCCGAAGGACAGAAAATCATAGAAGCAAACGGCTTTATTCCTGTCAAATGACAAAAGCATTTGAAACAGTTCTGGAAAAAACATTTTTTTTCTTTGCGCTTGCAAGCGCCGGTGTAGTGATTCTTATTTTCGGATTCATGCTGGTCTTGGGCCTCCCGCTGATAAAGGGAGGCCTGTTTTTCGGACTGCTGACCCAGCCCTGGTCGCCTCATCACGGCGTCTTCGGCATTTATCAGATGATTGCCGGAACGCTGGCGATAGCTCTGTTGAGCGTCATCTTTGCCTTTCCGCTCAGTCTCGGATGCGCCGCCTTAATCAGCGTGCTTGCTCCCCCGATCTTTGCAGGATTCCTCCGAAAAGTCGTTCAGATGATGACGGGCATTCCCACGGTGGTTTTCGGATTTGTCGGTATTTTTCTGCTGATTCCCATCGTCAGAGAAGTTTTCAACGGCGGCGGAATGTGCATTCTGAGCGCTGTCATCATGCTGACATTGCTCATTTCTCCGACCATGATTCTTTTCTTCAGCGAGAGTTTTGACCGGGTGCCGAAATCCTACATAAACGCTGTGGATTCGCTGGGCGGAACCCGGGTTCAGAAATTGCTCTATGTGATTTTGCCCTGTTCCCGGAAAGGCATTCTGACCGGCCTGATGCTCGCGCTGGGAAGGGCTTTCGGCGATACGCTGATTGCGCTCATGCTTGCCGGAAATGCCGTTCAGATGCCCGGCTCGCTTTTGGATTCTGCCAGAACCCTGACCGCTCACATTGCATTGGTCATCGCGGCGGATTACGAAAGTCTTGAATTCAAATCTATTTTTGCCTGCGGTATCACGCTCTATCTGTTTACGACCGTGCTGATACTGATGTTGCGTGCTTCCGAGCGGAAGGAAAAGCCGTGAACCGCGTCATTGAATATCTCATCATAGCAGGTTCATGGCTTTGCGGCATTGTGCTTGTCGGAAGTATTTTCTGTATCATCGGATATTTGTTTTTCAAAGGGGCGGCGGCAGTCAATCTTAGCCTTATCTTCGGCAGGACAAATCCCATAGACGCCATCCTGCTGAAGAAACAAGTCTTTAACGGCATTTTTCCGGCAATTGCAGGCACTTTTTCATTAGTTGTACTTTCTGTTGCGCTGGCAGTACCGGCAGGGCTTGCCAGCGGCATTTATCTCGCGGAATATGCACAAAACAGCACAAAAAAAGTCCTCAGTCTTTTTTTCGATATTCTCGCGGGAATCCCCTCAATCGTCATCGGACTGTTCGGCTTTTCCCTTGCGGTATTTCTGCACAAAAATTACTCAGATCGGATTTATCCCTGCCTTCTGATTTCCGGCATTTCGCTGGCATTTCTGGTTTTGCCTTACATTATCCGAACCACGCAGGTTTCTTTGGAAAGCCTTCCGATGCAAACCCGGCTCACCGCGGTGGCGCTGGGAGCGACAAAGCTTCAGAATATCTTCTATGTGCTGCTTCCCCAATCGCTTTCAGGGATTGTCAGCGGCGTCATTCTGGCTGTGGGCCGCTGCGCCGAAGATACTGCCGTCATCATGCTGACCGGCGTTGTGGCAAGCGCAGGGGTTCCCAAATCCCTTTTTTCCCATTACGAAGCCCTTCCTTTCTATATTTTCTACATTTCCTCCCAATACGCCGACACACAGGAACTTTTGAGCGGATACGGCGCATCAATCATTCTGCTGTTTTTATGTGCTTTTCTCTTTCTGATTGCATTTGCAATTCAAAAGCGTTTGTGCTATCAGATGCTTTACCGTGTATAAAAATTATTTCTCGCAAAGACGCCTCCTTTTTGTAAAGCGGATTTTTAATTCGCTTCTGAAGCGAAAGCGATTTGAAAAATCGCCTTACTTTACTTAGCGTCTTTGCGGGAGATTTGATGAACATCATGGAAAATAAAGCGATAAAGATAAAGGCGGATTCTCTTTACTTCTACTATCAGGAACATGCTGTGCTGGAAAATATTTCAGCACAGTTTGCCGAGCATTCTGTTACCGCGATTGTCGGTCCTTCGGGAACCGGCAAATCCACCTTTCTTACGACGCTCAACCGCCTCTGGGAGAGCATTCCCGGTGCGAAAATGAAGGGAAAAGTAGAAATCAGATTTAACGAAGAATTTCATGATATTTATCACAAATCTTTTTGCGTAAACCGGCTGCGGCGCTTAGTCGGCATGGTGTTTCAGATTCCCAATCCCCTGCCCATGAGCATTTTCAGAAATATTGCCTTTCCCTTAAAACTTGCCGGATATAAAGACAGACAAGTCATTGCCGAAAAAGCGGAACAGGCATTGAAGCGGGCATATCTCTGGGAGGAAGTCAAAGACCGGCTGGAACAGGACGCACTTGCACTGTCCGGGGGACAGCAGCAGCGGCTGTGCATTGCACGGTCTCTTGTGCTGGAACCGGAAGTGCTGCT
>JAIFKL010000116.1 GCA_020049595.1 Desulfobacteraceae bacterium | reverse complement strand
TCATCAGAAAATTATCTTGATAAATCAGATAAATGGCATTATTCATCTGTCAATCGGAAAACAGAAATTTCGGGGAAATAACAGAAAAATGATATTCCCGGAAAAGACCGGTTTGAAAGCCCGGTGAGAAAAGACGGTCATATTCTTGCCTGAACCGCACAGAAATCCCCATTTTAAAGCTTGACTCTTACAGCACAATAAAATACAATCATAACTCTTGAATAGGGATATTTTTTTTGGATAAGATTGGACAAAATCAGGTAAGGAAATGAATATTTATACCAGCTTGATTATTGTAGGGTCCATAGCTGTGGGTATTTCGACATACCTGCCGCTTCAAATCCCCAACAGGTATATATCTTTCGTGGTAACGGTTCTTTCCACCATTTTTTCCTTAGTCCTCACATTCGCTGTCACCAAAAGGTGGTTGGACAAAGAATATGAAGGAAAAATGCGGAGCCTGAAGGAAAAATATGAAAATAAAATTCACGGGCTGAAAAAAGAACATGATACGGCCACGTTAGAAAAAACCATCCGGGACGGGACCCAGACCCTGATTAAAAACGCGCTGGATTATTTCAAGCTGGAAAATATCAAAAATGAAATGGGAGATTCCGCCGCGATACAGAATTTGCAGCTTGACAAATACGGGCAGATTATCGAACTGCTGGCGGATTTTTCGCTGATCCTTCCGGATATAAAAGAAAATCAGGAAATTGTTCAGCAGGAGATCAATCATCAGATTGCCATCTATCAGATTGACGAGCGGCCCTTTGCCATGTTTCTGCAACGGATCATGGACAAATATATTGTCACGGTCAACAAGAAAATCCGGGAAAAGGTGGATCAGAACACACTGGGACTGATGAAAACCTGTCCGCGATGCGCGGAGCGGGTGATGCTGAAGGCAAATGTCTGCAAACACTGCGGATATGAATTTAAAACCTTCTCAAAAACATCTGCCCATAATACCATTGCGCTGGACCGGCTCGAAAAAGGAAAAAATCTCTACCGCGCCGGCGAATATGAAGAGGCAATAGACGCGCTGACCAGTGCGATTGAATTAAAGCCGAACAATGCAAACGCTTATTATAACAGAGCAATTGTGTATTACAAGCTCGGAGATGCCCAGCAGGCGGAAAATGATTTAAAAGAAGCATCTTATCTGGGGCATAAAAAAGCGCAGGAACTCCTGAAGCTGAGAAAGGATGTGGACAAAACAAGGCCGCCTAAATACAACTTATAGAAAATGAGGCGGCGGCGCAGAAGCAGTTATTCGGATTCGGAAATGTCATTCTGACAGCCGGACCCTGAGGGTTTTAAAAAATCTTAGGGTCTGCTGTGTCATTCTTCGCCGCGCTCGGAATGAGAGATGACGGAATCCGCTCAGAATGACGGGAATTTTGTGTTGAAAAAGACCGGAATGCAAATTTGCATTCCGGTTCAATTTTTGTTCTTATTTGGAACACGAAATTGCGAAAGAAACGAAAGGCACGAAAAAATATTTTCGTGTTTTTCCCGTTTTTCGTGACTTCGTGTTTATGAAGGCGGGCGTGTTTATAAATTGGAACACGAAACCGAGAAAGAAACGAAAAACACGAAAAAAAATTTCGTGCTTTTCGCTATTTTCGTGCTTTCGTGGTTCACTTTTGTTATTATACAGACCATGAAAATATTTATGCTGAGTCTCGGATGTGCAAAAAATCAGGTTGACAGCGAAATCATGCTGGGCAGGCTCAGGGAAGCCGGAGGGACTGTTGTTGAAAATCCTGATGAAGCCGAGATTATCATTGTCAATACATGCAGTTTTATCGCCGATGCGGCAAGCGAATCCATAGACTCGATTCTTGAATTGGCAAAATTTAAAAAAAACGGGAAATGCCGAAAGCTGATTGTTGCAGGATGTCTTCCTGAAAGATACCGGGAGGATATTGCGGAGGCTCTGCCGGAAGCAGATATATTCCTCGGAACCGGTGCCTTTGACAAAATTGCGGAGGCGGCAGAAATGCAAAACTTTGCGCCCCTGCAACCTGCGACCTGCGCCCTGCAACCTGCGCCCTGCGCCCTGCAACCTAAATGCTTTTTCCCGCCGCCGGATGCCGCGCCGGTTTCAAATGCGCCCCGTGTGCGGACGGATTCGCATACGGCATATCTCAAGGTTTCGGAAGGATGCAGCCGACATTGCACTTACTGCATTATTCCCAAGCTTCGCGGGAAACAGAGAAGCCGCATCCCGGAAGATATTGTCTCGGAAGCGCGGGGGCTGATCGCATCCGGCGTAAAAGAGCTGATCCTTGTGGCGCAGGATACAACAGGATACGGCGCGGATCTGCATGAGAATGTCTTGCTTTCCGGGCTGCTGGAACAATTGGCGCTTTTGTCTGAAAATTTATGGATACGCTTTCTCTACGGACATCCCGAAAGCATCACCGAATCTCTTATCCGAACTGTTGCCGCGCATCCGAATATATGCCCTTATTTTGATATTCCGATTCAGCACGCGAGCAGTAAAGTATTAAAAAGCATGGGGCGGAATTATTCCCGTGAAGATTTGTACGCGCTGTTTGACCGCATCCGCTCTGTATTGCCGGAAGCTGTTCTGCGGACAACCGTTATTGCGGGATTTCCCGGAGAAACAGAAAAAGATTTTGATCTGCTGTTGCAGTTTGTCAAAGACATTCGTTTCGATCATCTGGGCGTTTTCACCTATTCTGACGCCGAAGACCTTGCGTCACACAGGCTTTCGGGGCATGTTCCGAAAAAGACGGCTGAACGGCGTTATCACCGCATCATGTCCTGTCAGTCGGAAATCTCTTTGCAAAAGAACCTGAAATACCGGGGCAGAGTGCTGACCGTGCTGGCAGAAGAGAAAACAGAACCCGGTCTTTTTATCGGCAGAAGCATTTTTCAGTCTCCGGATGTGGACGGCATTACCTATATTCATGCCGATGATGAATTGCAGATCGGCAGTTTTGTCCGTGTAAAAATTACAGACGCGCTGGAATATGACCTTATCGGAGAAGAATTGAAAGGTTCGGGGTGAGAGGTTCGGGGTGAGAGGCGGTGACGCCGCTGACCTCTCACCTCTTACCCCTGCCCCAAGAGGAAATATGAGGGATATAAAAGGGATACCTGCGAAGGTAAAAAATGATCTTGAAGGTATTGAAACCGCGCTGCGGGAGAATCTGAATCCCCATCTTGATCTGATTCGTGAGACTGCCGGACACATTCTGTTCAGCGGCGGAAAACGCCTGCGCCCTCTGCTGACGGTGCTTTCGGCAAGGCTTTGCGGCTACACCGGCAATGATGACAAAAATTTCTCCGTCATTTTTGAATACCTTCATGCTGCCTCGCTTTTGCATGACGATATAGTGGACGGCGCAGCGTTTCGCAGGGGCAAACCGGTCGCACATTCGATATGGGGCAGTACGACCGCCGTGCTGGTGGGCGATTTTCTCCTTGCCCGGTCTCTTTCCCTTGCTGTAAAAACACAAAGCATGAAAGTCATAGCGGTAATTGCCGAAATTACAGAGCAAATGTCCCGGGGAGAACTTCATCAATTAGTGAAAAAAGGAGACGCCGACCTTTCGGAAGCGGAATATATGGAGATTATCCGATGCAAGACAGCGGTTCTGATTTCCGCAGCCTGCCGGGTGGGCGCGCTGATTGCCGGCGTCGGCGAGCAGGAAGAGCTTGCGCTTTCCGAATACGGACTGAATATGGGAATTGCGTTTCAGATGGCAGATGATCTTTTGGACTACACCGCAGACAGCAAAACCCTCGGAAAAGAAGTGGGCGCAGACCTGAAAGAAGGAAAACTGACGCTGCCGGTTATTTATTCCCTGAAAGCCGCTGATCCTGAAACCCGTGTCCGCATGGAAGATATCATAAAAAATAAGAATTTTTCGGTTCAGTCATTTGAAACGCTGCTAAACATGCTGAAATCTCACGGAGGCATTGAATACACGGAGCAGAAGGCAGCCGCGCATATTTCAAGCGCAAAAACCGCACTTTCGATATTTAACAACTCAAAAACAAAGGAAATTATGGGTCATATTGCCGATTACGCATTAAAACGCAAAATGTAGGGCGGACAAAGCGCGGCGTGTCCGCCGTTTCAGTAAAACGGGTTTGAAACCCGTTCTACAGCGTGTCCGCCGTTTCATAAAGGCGGACACGCTTCGCTTTGTCCACCCTGCTCTATATACGGAATACATCATAAAAAAGGAGATAAAAGATGTACTGCTTCAGACAAGGTATTTTTTTTAAAATCTTTTTTATTTCGGCATTTCTGCTGATATTTTCACTGCCTGCATATACTCAGGAAGATGTTTCTGTCAGAACCGTGAACGTGATAGGAACCGCCGAGATTCTTAATAAAAATATCGCTGCGGCAAGAGAACAGGCTATATCGGTATGTCTCATTTCGGCAGTAAATGCCGCGGCATTGGAAATTTTTCCTGCCGAGGATATTGTCCATAATTTTTCCAAATTAGGGAAAACGCTGTATGACGACGCAGGCAAATTTATCCGGGATTACAAAATTCTGGCTGAATTCAGAACGGAAAAATCTTACAGGATACTGTTGCAGGCAACAGTGATCAGCGACCGGATAAACTCATTAGAAGCACAGTTAGAAAAGGTATCTGTTCAAAAACTGCCGGAACCCGAAAAGACTGACTCGGAAGATGCCGGTGCCGGCGAGATGAAAGCACAGGAAATATTAGGGGAAGATGAGACTGTCCAAGAAAAAAAGGCGACAGAGGAAACATCGGAGACTACTGCTCCTGCCCTCGGAAAGACTGAGCCGGCATACAGCGTGAAAGCCATGCCTTCGGTTCTGTTTTTACTTGCAGAGCAGAATCTGGAGAAGGATTCCTTCCAATACTGGTGGGGAGGTCAGGCCGCGTCTCTCCCTTCATTTTCAGAGGTTGCTATCTGTGAAATCATGCGGAAGAAAGGATTTGGCATTGTCAGTCACGGATACCGGACTTCGGACGGCAAAGGAAAAAGCGATCTGAGTTATCCGCCCGATCTCGACAATCGGGAGGCAATCAGCATGGGAACCCGCATGAAAGCAGGCGTGGTGATTGTGGGAAAAAGCGTTGTGTATAAAGTTTCGGGAGCGGGGCCCGGAGAAGTGGCTTTCAGCAGCACGGTTTCTGCCCGTGCGATCCGAACCGATACGGGTGAGGAAATCGCCGCCGCGTTTCAGACCGCTGTGAAAACAGGCGCGAATGAAACCGAAGGCAGCAAGGCTGCGCTTTCAGAAGCCGGCGCGCTTGCCGGAGAAGACCTTTCCCGGCAAATTGCAAAAGCATGGCGGAAAGCATCTGTTCTTTTATCCGAGACGGTTCCTGAATCAATGCCTTCTGACACCGGCGAGGAGAAGCTGCCGCCTGAAAATGCTTCAGGCGCGAGACTGCCTTCGGACACCGGTATTGAAACTGCAACTCCCGACGCCGGTTCTGCCGCGCCTCTTTCTGAAGCAGCGCCTTCGGACACTGCGGCAGCGGATGCCCCTGCTGACGCCGGTTCCGGCAGAGCCATTTCTGAAAGCCCTATTGCCGTACCTGCGGCTGAAAGCCCTAAGCCGGAACTGCCGGCGTCTGACAGACCTGATGAGGCTTTGTCTCAGAAACCGGGGCCGATTGAAATTCGTGTCCGAGGTGCCCGGAATCTCGGAAATTTTATGAATTTCCGCAGAACCCTCACCGACATTCCGGGAGTAAAAGCAATACAGACTTTGGAGATGAAACCTGACGAGGCAAGTATCGGCGTCAATTTTGACGGAAATACGGCATCCCTTGCAGATACGCTTGCGGTGAAAATTTTTGAACTGTTTTACATGAAAGTTTACAACGTATCCGAAAATTCTATTACAATTGATCTGATTCCAAAATAATGGCTGTAAATATTCCCAACATATTATCTCTCAGCAGAATTTTGCTGACTCCTCTTTTTGTTATCTGCTTACAGAGAGGAATGTTTTCCGTCGCGCTGCTTGTTTTTGCCGTTGCCGGCGTCAGCGACGCATTGGACGGGCTTTTTGCAAGATGCTTCAACCAGAAAACGGTTTTGGGCGCATATCTTGATCCGATTGCCGACAAGATTCTGCTGATGTCCGCTTTTGTCAGTCTGGCTGTGCTGAAAATTATTCCCGGATGGCTGGCAGTGATTGTCATCAGCCGCGATATTGTCATCGTGGCGGGCTTTGCTGTTTCTGAAATCACGAACATAAATATTGAAGTCCGGCCCAGCTTTGTCAGTAAATGTACCACGCTGGCACAGGTGCTGACGGTTTTTTTTACGCTTCTGAATTCCGAGCCTTTAATTTATATGAAAGCGGAGCTTATTGAAAAAATATTATACTGGCTTACGGCATGTCTGACCATCATATCGGGTCTGCATTATATTTATATCGGCATGAATCTTCTCCAGAATGCGAATCACTCGTCAAAATGAGCAATGTTTTTATCGGCGAATGAACA
>JAIFKL010000388.1 GCA_020049595.1 Desulfobacteraceae bacterium | reverse complement strand
TTTTATTATGAGCCGCAAGGGCTTCATCCATATTTTCAGCAAGAAATATATGTCCCAGCATTGTTTCCGCAACAGACTCAAACCCGGGCTTGACGGAAAGATGCTTTAACAGCCTGTGGGCTGTCGGCTCTTGACTCCCAACCTGCTCCCTGCAACCTGCCCCCTGCAACCTGCCCCCTGCAACCTGCCCCCCTGCAACCGGCACGAAACCGCTTCTGCCCGCGCCCTGCGCCTGAAGATAATTAATGGCTTCAATGCCTGTATCCTGATCTCTGACAAGAATATATTGCAGGGCTTCGCCGAGAACCGCTTCCACCGCGCTTTCAAACCCGGGTTCCGGGTCCAGAATATCCGCAAAAAGCGCAATCACGGTATTCTGATTCAGATGTCCTTCGTCTCCTGATTTTTCTTTCAAAGTCATGACTGCTTTGACGCCGCCCTTGTACCAGTCAAAATTATCCTCCATTTTCTTTAATGCCGCATATTTTGATTTTGTCTTGCTTCGCTCAAAATCCAAAGACTGCACTGATTTCACCTGATTGCCGAGCGCTTTGCTTTTCTCGTCAAGCGCGGTCCGAGCTTTGCTGATTTCCGCATTGACTTCCTCAATTTCCTGTCGGCATAACTCCAATTCCTCACGAGCTTTGCTTTCCCGGCTCTCCCCGTCCGCAACATTTTTTTTGGCGACTGCGGCTTCTTCATCGGCTCTTTTCAACCGTCTTTTCAGGCTTTCTTTGTTGTTCGCGGCATTTTGATGAATGTTTTTATATTTTGCCTCCTGCGCGACGAGATTCATCAGATTGCTTTTACATGCCTCAATCTCCAGATTCATATTTGCCAGCCGATCTCTGGTGTTTTCCGAATCCCGCCGCTCTTTGTCTATCGCGGATTTGATATGTTCTGTTTTTCCTTCCAGCCCAAGATGTTCCGCCTCAACCTGAGCAATCTCGGACATCATAAGTTTATTTTTTTCTTCCAAATCCTTATGCGCCGCGCCCAGTTCAACTGTTTCTTTATCCAACCTTTCCGAGTCGCTACGCAGATGGGCAATGTCATTTTCTAATTTGTCTATGTCTCGCTGGGTCTTGAATTTATCAGCTTTCTGTGCGGAAATCTCCTGATTTTTCTGCCATCGCTTCAGCTTAATATCTTCAACAGCAGCGTCTAACTGTTTCATTTTAGACACTTGCTGAAGATCGGCGTCTCTCAGCGATTTGAGCAAAGCCGCTGTTTCCTCAATCTGCCTGCTGTAGTCATCGTAATAATGAAGGTTGAGCCTTACATCCAATTCTCTTATATCTTCCTGATATTTTTTATATTTTTCAGCTTTTTTCGCCTGACGCTTCACATTGTTCATCTGTCGCTCGACTTCGGTGATAATGTCTTTCACGCGCAACAGATTCTGGTCTGTCGCCTCAATTTTGCGGAGCGCCTCGGTTTTGCGCTGTTTGTATCGGGTAATGCCCGCGGCTTCTTCGATGAAAAACCGCCGCTCCTCGGGTCCCGCATCCGTGATCGCGCCGATATTTCCCTGCTGAATCACCGAATAAGACCTTGCGCCCATACCGCTTCCCAGAAAAATATTGGTAATATCCTTGAGACGGCAGGGATGTTTGTTGATGAGATATATACTTTCGCCGGAGCGGAACAGCCGCCGTGTGACCATGATTTCCGTATAATCCTTAAATTCCTCGGGACCGGTTCCGTTGTCATTGGAAAGAAGAAGCGAGACTTCCGCCATGTTCAGGGGCGGCTTTCCGTTTGTACCGGCAAAAATGACGTCTTCCATTGCTTTTCCGCGCAGTTGCTTGACGCTTTGTTCTCCCATTGCCCATCGGAGCGCGTCAACAATATTGCTTTTGCCGCAGCCGTTGGGCCCGACAATCGCGGAAATCCCGGGCGGAAATTCAATATCGGATTTTTCGCTGAAAGATTTGAATCCGGTAATTTCTAATTTTTTCAATTTCATACTTGATTCATTCTGCCTGCCTGAATAATATTAATGACACTGACACCGATTTGTTTTTCAGAGTAGGTCGGGCATGAAATGCCCACCTTACAGTTTTAGGACTTACGCAGTTGAAATTTGCCTTTCTGATCTGACCGCAAAGTTACGCAGAGTTTCAAAATATATCTCTGCACATCTTTGCGAAACTTTGCGGAAAACTTTGCGAAACTTTGCGGTTAAAAAAAAGCGGTATTCAACTGCTTAACTCCTGAGTTTAATGAATTTACATCAGAATTGTTTTTTTTGGGAGGTAGGGCGGGCATTTCATGCCCACCCTACAAGTTTGCAGTTGACTACCGGGGAGAAATCGTAATGGGATTCGTACTCGTCTCTTCCTGATCATCCCAATAGCGATATATCACAGTCGCGGAAATCTGCTTCTGCCCCACCGCTCCGGAAGGCACTTTCACCGTATAGGTAAAATCAATCGGGTTTGCCGGAGGCGTCAGCCATGCCAGTTCCAATGCGTTGCCGTTCTGTTTTGCAATCGCAGGTTTGTCATCTCCGCCTGCTGAATCATAAGTCCAGCCTTCAGGCAGAGAAACCGTAAGACCCAGCGCCATCAGGCTGCCCGAATACTGAATCTGATTGGTGACGGTCAGATTCGCGCCTGCGGTATAGCCTTCCGCACTGTGGGTCATCGCCACATCGCCCGGATTTAAAACAATATCTGTCATTTCAACAGCTTCGGGATTCCAGCCTGCCAATCCGCTCCATGAAGCCGCGCTGTAAAAGAGATAAAGCCCGTTTGCTCCGAAATCCACTATCAGTTTTTCCTGCCATGCTGCCATCGCATCGGGATTCCAGCCAGCCAGACCTTTCCATGATGCGCCGTCAAAAAAGTAAAAACCGTTTGCTCCGAAATCCGCAGCCAGACCGTCGCGCCAGGGTACGATATTTTCCGCGCTCCAGCCTGAAAGACCGGTCCATTTGATTCCGTCATACTGCCAAAGCCCGTATCCGCCGAAATTCCCCAAAAGTTTGCTTCCGTCAGCGACCATCTTGTCAGGATTCAGAGGCGCGATCTGGCTCCATGAAACGCCGTTGTAAACCCACAGCCCGTTATCGCCGAAATCTGCCGCCAATTTGCTGGACCACAGAATCATATCTTCAGGATTCCAGCCCACAATGCCTGTCCATGCGGTTCCGTCATAAATCCACAAGCCGCTATCGCCGAAATCCACTGCCAGCTTGTTGACATAAGCGGTCATGTTCTGAGGATTCCAGCCTGCCAAACCTGTCCATGTGCTGCCGTTGTAAAGCCATATTCCGTTTGCGCCGAAATCCACCGCAAGCTTGTCTTCCCAGGGCGTGATGTTTTCAGGATTCCAGCCTGCCAGCCCTGTCCATGTGCTGCCGTCATATATCCATATTCCGTTTGCGCCGAAATCCACCACTGCCTTGTCATTCCACGCCGCCACGTTTTCGGGGTTCCAGCCTGCCAGCCCCTGCCATACATAACCGTTGTAAATCCATATACCGCTGTCGCCGAAATCCGCTATCATGCTTTTCTGAGCATAAGCTCCGGACAAGCTTGAGAAAAGCATAAATGAACACAGCAGACCGATGACCAAAGCCCTTGTCTTTCTGATTCTCATAACTTCCTCCTTTTTTGTTTTTGAACGGTTTTAAGATTCTCATACCCATTTTATACAGAAAATACATACAACGGATTATCTGCTTTGTCAAACAGCAAATTTGAAAACAGTGTCGGAAATTATCCGCGGAAACAGCCTGTGTCTGTCAGATATTCAGGGGGGCAAAATCAGAATTGCCGACAAATCCGAAAACAGATTGACAAATTCATTTCCGATGCCGTATAATGCTTGTTAATCATTGATACGCAAACGATCTCAGCATAAAGGAGAAAAGGATGTCAAAACAAAAAGTTGTCGGGCATCTCAGTCTGATTCTGTTCTGTATTTTTATTTTGGCAGGCTGCGCCGCCATATTGCCGGAACAGGCTCCGGACCCGTCAGAACCCTTTGAAGATGAATTTATCATTGTCCGGGCATCACAGTGGGACACTATCCCTTACCTTGCGGAAATATTCCTGCATGACCGCTCAAAAGACTGGATGATCCGCGAATGCAACGGTGTTGTGCAGTCAGAACCGGGGCAGGGGCTGGCGATCCCGAAAAAACCTTTTGCCTTCGGCGGCTTGTCAGCCGAGGGCTATCAGGTTGTGCCGGTACTGTCTTATCACAAGTTTTCCAAAGACCGCTCGGACAAACTCACGATCACCGAAGCCGCGTTTAAAGCCCAGATGGAATATCTCAGGCAAAACGGCTACCGTGTGATTTCGGCAGAGCAGTTCGTGGCTTTCCTCGATTTTAAAGATCAGATTCCGAAAAAATCCGTAGTGATAACAGCCGATGACGGCTGGGATTCTTTTTATGATATTGCTTTTCCGATTCTGAAAGAATACGGATTTCCTGCCACCCTTTTTGTTTACACGGATTTTATCGGAACAAATCATGCGGTGTCCTGGGAACAGTTGGGAATCATGGCAAAACAGGGAATTGACGTTCAGTGCAAAAGCAAAAGCCATCGGAATCTGGCCGTGCTGAAAAAGAACGAATCCCCGAATGTCTATCGTGAGGAAGTGGAAAAAGAAATATCTGTCCCGACACAGTTGATTGAGGAAAAGCTGGGGAAAAAATGCAGTCTTTTTGCATATCCTTACGGCGAAAGCAATTCTGTGGTCATTGAAATCCTGAAAAAATACGGATACCGGGCAGGATTCACCCTGACCGGGGACGTAAATCCTTTTTTTGTCAATAATTACAAAATTAACCGTTATTCAATTTACGGCCAGCATGAATTGGACGAATTTAAAAATAATTTAGCCGTGTTCCGTGAGGAGAATCTGAAATGAGAAAAACGGTCGCAATCATTTTTATCATATACCTTGCGTTGTCTGTATGTTCCGGATGCAGTCCTTTCAGAAATTTTCTTGACACATCACTCATCAAAAGCGATGTTCTGCTCTCTGAACGTCACCAGCTCAAAGCGCGGGAATATGAGGAAAGCGGAGAATTTCAGTCTGCACTTTTGCATTGGAAAATTGCCCGGAAGTTAGACGCCGGAAACTCAAAAATTGAGCAGAAAATAGACGCGTTGAACTCTGTCCTGGAAAAGGAATCACAACAGCATTTTGCGACCGGTGTTTCTCATTACGCAAATCATGCGCCCGACGATGCACGCCGGGAATTTTTGGCGGCATTGCGCTGCAACCCGAATCACAAAGAAGCTTTTAATTACCTGAAAAATCCGCCGCCTCCGCCCCCTCCGGAAAAGAAACCCGATATTTCTCCCAAGAAAAAGAAAGGCGCTGAAAAAGAAGTTTCTCAGGAAGAGAAAACAGCGGAAGAAGAGAAAACAGAGGAAATAAAAGCAGATAAAGAAGCTGAAAATATTGAAAACAATCTCGCGCAGGCACGGCAGCTTTTGCAGGCAGGGCAGTATGAAAAAGTGCTGTCCATAGCAGATAAAGTGCTGGATCATGATTACCTGAATGCGGAGGCGGAGGGTTTGCGAAATGCTTCCTATTATGCAATAGGGAAAAAGCTGGATGAGCAGGAAAATTATGTCGCAGCAATGAAAATGTTCGCCAATGCAGACCCGGATTACAAAGATGTCAGAGAGCTGATCGCAGGTCTGAAAGACCGTGTGAAAAAGAAGGCTGAAGTTCACTACCGGCAGGGCGTGAGACATTTTATCAATGAGGAACTGACAGAAGCGATTGCCGAATGGGAAGAAACGCTGCGGCTCGTTCCGGATCACAAAAGAGCATCTCAAGACCTTGAAAGCGCACGTAAAATAATCGAAAAAAGAAAGGCGAAACCGCAGGATTGAAGATCGCAGCCATGTGAGTAGAACGGGTTTCAAACCCGTTTTACTGTAAAACAGCTGTAGAACGGGTTTCAAACCCGTTCTACAGGGATTCTCCGCTTTGCTCGGAATGACATAAAAGCAGAACGGGTTTCAAACCCGTTTTACTGTAAAACAGCTGTAGAACGGGTTTCAAACCCGTTCTACAGGGATTCTTCGGCTCCGCTCAGGCAGCGTCTCATAACTTTCCTGTTGTTAAAAAATCATTCGGAAACAAAATAAGTATTGACAAAAGCTTAGGGTTTATATTATGGAAAAATATGCTGTTTTCTGAACAGCCGGAAATAAAGCGGCGTATAAAATTGCTTTATACGCCCATCATATTTAACTCATTAATAAAAAAGGAGATTAAATGAAGATGAAAATTTTTTCTGTGAAAACAGGCAGACAGGCATTCAAACGGCTTGGGCTGAGTCTGGTTTTGCTGGCAATGCTGGCTGCAACAGCTTACGCCGACAATGTGCTGCAAGTCGAAACCGAAAGAGACATGGTGATCTGGGCGGATTCGGACATGGCTAAACTGGGTCAGAGCATGGCAATCGGGGATTTTAACGGCGACGGCAAAGATGATGTTGCCATCGGTTCGCCTCAGC
>JAIFKL010000342.1 GCA_020049595.1 Desulfobacteraceae bacterium | reverse complement strand
AATCAGATAAATCAGACGAATCAGAGTTCAGACAATGCTGACTCGTCTTAAACTGTGATCCCAAAGGAGGCGCAAAAAAATGCTATACGAAACAGTTTTACTCGCGCAGCGGGAAATCCGGCGCAATGTGATGCGCTCGTCGCTGACCATTCTCGGCATCGTCATCGGTGTGGCGGCTGTCATCACGATGGTCACGCTGGGCAACGGCGCGACCGCGCAGGTCACTTCCGACATCACCAAACTGGGCAGCAACATGCTCCAAGTCCGCCCCGGTCAGGGGCATCGCGGACCCGGAGGGGCGCAGAGCGAATCCTCACCCCTCAGTGCAGAGGATGCGACCGCTATTGAACAGTCGGTTACCGGACTTGCAGCCGTTGCGCCGACGGCGAATAAAATGGCGCAGGCTGTTTTCGGCAATCAGAACCGCGCTGTCACCGTTACCGGCAGCACAAACGGATTTCTCACCGTCCGTGACTGGAAAATCGTTTCAGGCAGAAAGTTTACCGAAGGCGAACAGCGCGCGGGAAAGTCCGTGTGCATCATCGGCACCACAGTCCGGGACGAACTTTTCGGGGGACAGGAACCTATCGGCGAAACCATCCGGCTGCAAAAGATTTCTTTTAAAGTCATCGGGGTGCTTGAATCCAAAGGACAATCCAATTTCGGTTCGGATCAGGATAATTTCGCGCTCATTCCCCTGCGTACCGTTCAGCGGCGAATGATCGGCAATACAGATGTCGGCGCGATCTACGTTTCCGCAAAAGACAGTGATTCCACAGAAAAAGTTCAGGCAGACATTGAGCGGCTGATGCGCGAGCGCCGCCGCATTGCCCCGGGCAAAGAGGATGATTTTAATGTGAGAGATATGAAGGAAATCGTGAGTATGCTCACCGGAACCACACGTCTTCTCACCGGACTGCTCGGCGCGGTGGCGGCGGTCAGTCTGCTGGTCGGGGGCATCGGCATCATGAATATCATGCTGGTTTCTGTCACGGAGCGTACACGGGAAATCGGCATCCGTCTTGCCATCGGCGCGCTGGAAAAGGAAGTGCTGATGCAGTTTCTGGTGGAAGCCGTGGTGCTGTCGTCCTTCGGGGGCATTGTCGGCATTGTGCTGGGACTGACCGGAGCTGGCTTCGGATCACGCTTTCTCAATGTTCCCTTCAGCCCGAATCCGGGGATTGTGGCGCTGGCATTTCTCTTTTCCGCGGCCGTGGGAGTGATTTTCGGCTTTTTTCCTGCCCGCAAAGCCGCGCAGCTTGACCCGATTGAGGCGCTGCGACATGAGTGAAAATTTTTTCAGTATCTCAATCTCCATAATCTTTTAACATTTTCTTCATATTTCCTTCACAATTATCAGGTATTATGATATATAAAATTATCGGAAATGCCGGTCGGTATTTCTCGCAGAGGCGCAAAGGTCGCAAAGAAATTCTTTGTTTCTCTTTGCGGGCTTTGCGCCTCTGCGAGAAACCAATAAGTTTGATAAGTGCAGGGTGGTCAGAAATTTTTTCTTGAAAATCCGCAAGAAAAAGATTATAGTAAATAAATCATTTTTTAAATAAACCGGAGGTTAAGCATTTATGAAAATCAGAATAAGAAGCGGACAGACAGCCGGAAAGACTGCGGTTATTTTTTCTCTTTTATTTCAGCTTATTGTTTTTATATCTTTTTCATCTGCCGAAGATGTCCTTATCATCGCCAATAAGGATGTGCCGGTGGATTCGTTGAGCAAAAATGAGATACGCGGCATATTTCTCGGAGAAAAAATCAAATGGGACAATGACAGCAAAATTACCTTTGTGATATTAAAAACAGAGGTTCATGATCTTTTTCTCAAAGAATATCTCGGCAATACCGCGGCTCAATATCAAAATTACTGGAAAAAGATGGTGTTTACCGGCAAAAGCAAGTCACCGAAATCTTTCAAAGATGCAGAAAGCCTGATGGATTATGTTGCTGAAACGGGCGGGGCAGTCGCCTATCTGCCTGCTTCAGCTTATAATGATAAGGTAAAGATCATTTCTGTAAAGTAAAATAGGAGACAGCAAAATGAAAAAAATAATGATGCTATTTGTATCAGTTGTATCAATAATGATGACCGGCGGATGGCTCAATTCCTCTCATGCCTTTGAAGCAGGAGATATTGAAATTCACGGTTTTATCTCTCAGGGTTATCTGTTCACGGATAAGAACAACTACCTTGCGGAAACCGAAGACGGAACCTTTGAATTTAACGAAATGGGAATAAATTTCTCCGCAGACCTGACAGAACTGCTGCATGTGGGAGTACAGTTCTTTGCCCGTGATCTCGGAACGGTCGGAAACGATGATGTCGTGCTGGACTGGGCTTACGGCGATTTCCGATGGAAAGACTGGCTCGGATTCCGCGCCGGCAGAATCAAAATTGACTATGGGCTTTATAATGAAACACGGGAAATGGACATGCTCCGCACCGGCGTCATGCTCCCGCAGAGCGTCTATTCAGAGTTGTGGCGGGACAGTTTTTCCGGCGTCAGCGGCGCGGCATTATACGGCTATATTCCGCTGTCGGTCATGGGGCGTTTCGCATACAATCTGGAGATCGGCGCTATGACGTTTAAAGAAGATGAAGGCTTCAGCCGCACCTTTGCGCCCCGGCTCCATGAGACATTGGACATCAGCGGCATGGATGCGGATTTCGCATGGTTTGCCAATGCACAGTGGCATACACCGCTTCCGGGCATGAAGACAAAATTTACATATTATGAAATCGAAAATCTGAAAGCAGACGGCGATATCTCCGTAATCACAAAGGAAGGAGACATCATAAACTCTTTGGTAACTTATGAGTTTTCAGAAAAGAGCGGCTATGTCTTATCGCTTGAATATATATGGAAAAATTTGACATTTACCGCTGAATATGCCAAAGACGATTACCAGATAGAAAGAGACATGGAAGCATTCCTTCTGGCACAAGTAGCAACTCAGCCGCAGGCAGACATAACTCAGTCCGCGGCAGATGCAATCCAGCCGGCGGCAGAAATAACTCAGGCGCAGGAACAAACATCGGGGGAAGGATTGCTCGGAACCGGTCAGCCCAAAAAGAAGACAAGCGAAGGATGGTACGTTTCCGCTTCATACCGCTTTACAGACCGGTTTGAGACCGGACTGACTTACTCGGAGTACTATCCTGATGCGGATAATAAACACGGAGAAGAAAAGAGAGAAGGAGATAAATTCACTTCATGGCTGAAGACAACAACGCTGTCCGCCCGCTTTGACATCAATGACTACTGGCTGTTGAAATTGGAAGCAAGTTACAATGACGGATTCGGGGGCATCAATCTCGCAGATAATCCCGAAGGATTGGAGCGATGCTGGTATCTCTTTGCCGCGAAAATGACCTTCAATTTTTAGGGGAGAAATGCAGGCAACATTTGACAACTTTTTAAAAGTTGTCAAATCCTGAGCAAACAGGGGAAAAATGCGAGTGTATCAGGAGGTAAATTGTGCGGAACTCATTAAGTATCGGACAAAAAATAGGTCTCAGCCTGAGTATTCTGATGATGGGCTACTTTGTCTCAACAGGCGTGGGATTTATGCTCGGACGTGAAACAGAATCCCGTCTTTACAGCATATCGGAATATCTGTTCACCGCTTCCACAGAAAGCAAAATTGCCCTGTCAGCTTTTGAAGAACAGATAAAGTTTTACAATGATGTCGTGATGATCGGGGATACGGGAAATTCCCTTGAGCTGGCTCAGAAAAAGGGAGAAGAAATTCAAGCCGCGCTTTTGAGCATTCTCAGGCTGAAAGGCATCAGTGAGCAGAAATTAAAAGATATTCGTGAAGTTTGTGAGCAATTGAAAGTCTTTAATGATGCTGCAAAATCTGTTTATGAAAAATACCTGAAACAGAGTTCGGAGTCGGAAGATGTATCTGAAAGCGAAGATGAGGCAAAAGAAAATCTGGAAAATGAAATTCTCCGAATGGGGCAGCAGATCAACGGCTTTCGAGACAGACTGACAGATTTTTC
This sequence comes from Desulfobacteraceae bacterium, assembly GCA_020049595.1. Lineage (GTDB taxonomy): Bacteria > Desulfobacterota > Desulfobacteria > Desulfobacterales > JAIFKL01 > JAIFKL01. The sequence goes on along the minus strand of JAIFKL010000342.1, from coordinate 15,958 downwards.
CCGTCAGTTTTCTTATGAGTTAAAGGCTGAACTGGCAAACATCAGCAATGCCATCCGGCATTACCGATATGTCAATCTGTTTATATTCCTCGGTATAGCAGGTTTTGTAGGCATTGCGGTGTGGCTTATCATCTCCCGTTCTGTCACCAGGCCTCTGAACAGAATTATCAGCAATCTTTCGGATTACTCTGCCGGAATTGTTTCCGAATCGCTTCAGAGAACCGCTGTCAGCCGGTCTTTGGCGGAACGGTCATCGCAGCAGGCAGCGACGGTGCAGGAAATATCCGCCTCTCTTGAAGAGATGTCGTCAATGACAAAGCAGAATGCTTTCAATGCAACGCAGGCGCATGACATTGTAGAAAAACTGCTCGTTTTAGTCCGAAAAACAGATACATTTATGACAGAGCTGATAGCGTCTATGTCGGAGATTTCAAAATCAAGCGAGGAAACTTTTCATATCGTCAAAACCATTGATGAAATTGCGTTTCAGACCAATCTGCTGGCATTGAATGCCGCGGTTGAAGCGGCTCGCGCCGGACAGGCAGGCGCAGGCTTTGCCGTAGTTGCCGACGAGGTTCGGAATCTCGCGCTGCGCTCGGCAAATGCTGCAAAAAACACCTCCAATCTTATCGCTGAGACCGTAACGAAAATAAAAGACGGCAGTAAAATTACCGCTGATACCATTGAGGCATTCAAAGCGGTTGCCAAAGATGCCGCGGGGATGAAAGAATTGGTTGCGGAAATTGCCTCCGCGTCTCACACGCAGGCAAAAGGAACTGAGCATATCAGCATCGGCATCACCGAAATGGATGAGGCTACGCAGAAGAACGCGGCAACTGCCGAGGAAGTCGCCACATCTTCGCTGGAAATGAATGCCCGCGCCGAGCTTATGAAGCGTTTGGCGGACGAACTGACATCTTTGGTCGGGGGCGGTTCTTTCTCACCCGAACTTTCTTCAGAACATCCGCAGCAATTTGATAAATATGAATATCGTGTAATGACAGACCGGCGGCTGTCGGTCCGAAAACACAGACCTCTGCTTGAATAAAAAAACGGCAGTGATGCAGACTGAGTGATATTCTGAGCCGGAGCCCTGAGCGGAGCGAAATCTCATCCGCTCCGCTGTCATTCCGGACGCAGTGAGGAATCTCAGATTTTTCGCCGCGCTCAGAATGAAATTTCGGAATCACCTGCTTTTGCACCGCTGCCAAAATTCGGACAGTTTTTTTGTTTTGAATTTTGACTGAAATCTGCCCCGACCTTGCGTTTTCCGCTTTTTTAGTGTATATTCACCTCTATAGTTATATATAAGTTATAGCGGCGGGATTCACCTGCTTCACCCGGTCTGTATCAACCCATTTCAAAAGGACAAATCATTATGAACAAAAAAATTATCGTGTCAGCATTGCTTGCGGGATGCCTGTTTTTTTCGGCACCATCAGCCTTTGCGGAAGGATATTTCTCTGTCGGAGGCGGCGGTGGCGGAAACGCGGAAACTTACAATCTGACAATGGAATCCGGCGTAAATGCTTTTGAATTCGGCAAGCGGAAATATCTTTTCGGCGCGGGCATTCCGCTTATTCCGCACGGATATGAGAATGTGCCGTCGGATACGCTGGAATCTCCCTGTCCGCATTCCGAATGCGCGGATGCCGGTTCAGAATATGACGGCACGGAACTGGGGCTTTTTGCCAAAGCAGGTGTTGAAGCAGTTTATCCGGGTGTGTATCTGTCGCTTTTAGCCGGATTTACCAGAGGCACTGAAATCGAAGTCGCGCGTTCAACTGCCACGGGACGGCATTATGAACAGTCTTCGGAAAAGAAAAATTACGCATTGTACGGGCTGAGTATGGGATATTTCAGAACCTTCTTTGATGATGAGTGGAAACTCTGCTTTTATCTTGATGCGGACAACAGAAGAGGGCTGACGGCAAGTGTCGGTTTTTTTTGGTAATAATATAAGTTGCCACCCGGCGGACATGTCTGTGGGACAAATTTAATCATTATAAAGAAAAAAAAGCTTGACGGACTCAGGAGAATTTATTATATAGGCTCTGTTTTAAACGGGCGGTTAACTCAGCGGGAGAGTGCTACCTTCACACGGTAGAAGTCGCTGGTTCAAATCCAGTACCGCCTACCATAAAAAATCAAAGGGGAATGTGCATCAAAAGCATATTTCCCTTTTTGTTTTCTTTGCCGTGCCTCTGATCTCCGGAGTGCGGAAATGAGCGCAGCGAAATTTTTGCTATGCGAAAATTTCGGTAGCGGGTTCAATCCGTTGATCAGGCAGGTTACGAACAGCGGCTTCTTTCAAAAAATTGATTTTATTGTATAAAGTCAAAAAGAATCCGGTATTGAACCTTATACCAATTCGCTTTCAAAGCTAATACCAATTCTTTCAAAGTTAGGTCTTTTCAGACCGTAAAGCGATTTTTCAAATCGCTTAAACCGCTTGAAAAGCGGTTTTACGGAAAACACGGTTTTTGATAGCGAATTGGTATAAGTCTTTTCAGATCGTAAAGCGATTTTTCAAATCGCTCAAACCGCTTGAAAAGCGGTTTTACGGAAAACACGGTTTTTGATAGCGAATTGGTATTAAATAATTGCAGGAGGGGGAGAATGGCTGATAATATATTAAAAATATACTCAATACTGTTAGCAGGCGGCACCGGCACCCGGCTCTGGCCCGTGTCAAGAGAACTCTATCCCAAACAGCTTGTCAATTTCATCGGCAAAGATTCGCTGGTACAAAGCACGGTCAAACGCCTTTGTCCCGTGCTGGATAAGGAAAACATACGGATTGTCTGCGGAAAAGAACATTTCCATGAAATTGCACGGCATATCAGAGAAACAGGCGTAAATCCCGAAGGGAAAGTGATTGCCGAACCCTGCGGCAGAAACACCGCTCCTGCCATTCTCCTCGGTGTGCTGAATATCTTTAAAAAAGAATCAGATGCGATTTTGTGCGTGTTTCCGGCAGACCATGTGATCAGAGATATTGGGGACTTTCAGAACAGACTGAAATCTGCGATACAGCTTGCCGGCAAAGAGCATATTGTCACCTTCGGCATCAAGCCCGATTACCCGGAAACAGGCTACGGCTATATCGAAGGCGGAAAAGAAATATCCGAACAGGCATTGATGATTAAAAGATTTGTGGAAAAGCCGGATATCGAAACCGCAGAAAGCTATCTGAAAGCCGGCAATTTTTTCTGGAACAGCGGCATGTTCGTATTCAAAGCATCTGTTATTATAGAAGCTTTCAAAAAATTTCATCCTGAAATGCTCCGAAAAATGCAGAACATGGTTTCAAATGACTCGGTAACAAAGCAACTTTATGAACAGTTGGAAGATATTTCAATTGATTACGCCATCATGGAAAAGACAGACAAAGGCGTGATTCTGCCTTCGTATTTCGGGTGGAGCGACATCGGTTCGTGGAAATCGCTTTATGATTTTCTGCCCAAAGACGGGAATAACAACGTGATTGACGGCGATGTGATTGCCAAAGAGACAAAAAACTGCTTTATTATGGGGCGGCAGCGTCTGATAGCGATTAACCGCCTCAACAATATGGTGGTGGTGGAAACTCCCGATTCCGTGTTTGTCTCGGACATGGAGAACAGCCGGGATGTCAAATCCATTGTGGCAGACCTTAAAAAGACCGGGCGCAAAGAATTTCATAAACACAAGACGGTTCATCACCCCTGGGGAACATTTACGCTGCTGGAGCAGAAAGAAAATATGGAAGTTGCCGAAATTGCGGTTGATCCCGGTTCCGAGTTTCGGATGGAGGCAGACGGCAGAACACTGACCTTCATGGTGGTCGTCGCGGGTACGGCAACGGTTGATAAGCAACACAGAATGGCAAAAGGCGAGTCAAAACGCTTTTCCGAAAATGAGGCGATAATGCTTGAAAATTGTGAAAAAGACATGCTTCATATCATTCAGACAAGAATAAGTTAATGCACAATTTTTCATGTCATTCATGCTCCGTCCTCATACCAATTCGCTTTCAAAGATCCATCCGGCATTATACACAAAGAGAAAAAACATGGCTGCTTAAAATCCGAATCCCAGCACGGTCACATCATCCTGTCTTTCATTTTCGCCTTTATACTCCTCAAAAGTCTCAAGCAGATTTTTCCGCTGAATCTCAAAAGGCAGGCCCGCATTTTTTCTGAGCAGACTTTTAAAACGGGTGGTGCCGAACCGGCGTCTTTTTTCTCCGCCCAACTGATCTGCAAAGCCGTCGGTAAACATATAAAAAGACATTCCTTTTTTAATATGAACTGTGTGGTTGGTGAAGTCGAAATTCAGGTCTGATTTCTTATAACCGATACTTTCTTTGTCTCCCTTGATAAGATCGGCTTCATTGTCGCAGACGTAAATCAGCGGCAGTTTTGCGCCTGCAAAAATAAGAATTTTTTCCGTATCTTCCTGTCCTGAACTATCTGTTTTTTTTTGAATTTTTATAAAGCATATCGCCGCGTCCAGTCCGTCATTTGAAAGCGTCTCTTTTTTGTCCTGCTGAAGCGACTTCTTGACGATGAAATTCAACTGTTTCAGAATCCGTGCAGGATCATGGCAGCCCTCGTCTTTGATGATTCTTCTCAGACCCGAAGACGCAATCATGGTCATAAACGCACCGGGAACGCCGTGGCCGGTACAGTCAATGACAGCAAAAATAAGTCCGGTCAAATGCTCGTCGGATCCGACACCTTCGGTAAAAGAATCTTTGAAAAAAATGTCTCCGCCCACCACATCTTTGGGCATCCAGATCACAAAGCTGTCGGGAAGATAGATATTGGTTCCGTCTAAATTGGGCAGCAGAGCGCTTTGTATGACTTTTGCATAGCGGATGCTGTCCATGATTTTTTTATTGGCTTCTTCAACTTTCTCAAGGGTTTCATTGAGCCGGGTATTTTTTATTTTCAGTTGCTGCTGGGCAACCATGACATTTTTCGTGGCTTTTTTGAATGCCTCCATGATATTTTTTCTGTTGATGATGTCAGCTTTTTTGATCATATCGGAAATTTTCCGGCTTTCTGTAATGTCCCGGCTGATGCCTACAACGCCGACAGCATTGCCCTCCGCATCGGAATAAATCCCCCTCAGCGTTTCTATCAGCATTTTTTTCCCCCCCGGATAGCCCACCCACTCTTCGCTGATTTTCGGCTTTTCCGCGCCGAGCGCCTCTTCATCTTTTTTGCGGAAAAGTTCTCCGATTTCCTTGGGAAAAATATCAAAATCTGTTTTTCCGACAATTTTGCTTTTATGCGCGCCGACAAACCGGGCAAAGGCGGCATTGCAACTCAGATAAATGCCCTGCCGGTCTTTGCAGAAAATCGGATAAGGCGCGTTGTCTATCAGACGTTCCGAGAAGTTCAGCGCGTTTTTCAAAGCATTTTCCGACTGTTTATATTTGGTAATATCTCTGAATATCTGCTGAATAACTCTTTTCTTTCCGAAGGATGACACAGAAGCGCTGATATGGACAGGGATGATTTCTCCTGATTTTGTAAGAACTTCAGCATCATAAGCAAAACCGCTTTTGTCTTCATAAGCAAAAGCATATTTCTCATCTGTCTGTATTTTGAATATCCTGAAATAAAACTCTGCTTTTTCAGGCGGATGAACGCTGATCTGCTGCTGACCGACAATTTCCTCTTTTGTCTTTTCAAGGAAAATTTCAGCAGCCTGATTGCAGTTGATGATCTTTCCCTCATCAGCGTCTATCCACAGGATCGGAAGTTTTGCCTCTTTAAACGCGATGCTGTACTGCTTTCTGCTCTTTTTCAGAAGATTTTTAGCGCGCCTGTATCTGATTTCCGTTACTTTTAACTTTATGATCCGGCGGCGCAGTCTTTTCAGTTCTTTGATGAGCTGTTCTTTGTCTTTGTCTTCATCCCTTATTTTCAAGTTCAGATAGCTCCTCCGCATCTGGGTCATATCTGTGGGAAAGCGCGGTTTCAGACGGGCAGCAACACATGAGCCGTCCGGCTGCGGGTGCCGGAAAAACGGACGAAGCAGACGCCGTACAGGTTTTTCAGCGGCGCTTTAATCATAGACGATTAAATCCAAAGGCAGATTCAGGTCCGCGGCAAAGTCTTCTCCCATTTCCTGAATATCATCCCCTTCTTCATAATACCAGTTGACTTTCACTTTTCCGCCGTTTTCATAAAATTCTTCCAATATCAGCAGAAAATCCATGAGATATTTTGTCGAAGTTGAATTGAGATAATTGATTTTCAGGTTCAGGGTAATCGGATTTCCGACTTCGGCAATGTATCTTCTCAGCCAGACATTGAGCGACTGAAAAAACTGCCATGTATTTTCCGAATAAGACGATCCCTCCATTTCAAAGATGCCTTTTGGGACATTGAAATTTATTTTCAATGTTTTTTCAGTCGGTTCAAGTATAAAATTTTCCATAAGTTTAATCCCCCATCCTTAAATTTCCGATAGTGGTGCAAAAGCAGTGATTCAGTAAAAAATATTATAACACACTGCACCTGCCTCATATATTCTTATCTATTCTAACAGAGAGTTCGACAAAACTCCAATTTTTATTCGGGGCTTTGGGGAACTTTGTTTTTTTCAGATTGCAAAACAATGAAAACAATAAGTTGAAAATGCGGTTTTTCAGTGTTTCCGCATCCCGTTTTACAGGACAGATATTGATGTCTATGGGATTTCCCGATTTTCGTGCAGCTATCAGCAGCCCGATATTGCCGCCGGTTTTTCCCGGTTCCGAAGGAGATTTCAATTTTTTCAGATAAAGTTCCCTTAATTCCTTTTTACTGAGCATGTTAATAGCGTCAATTTTATTTTTAAAAGAACAGACCTCTGTATTTTTTATCAGGTTTCCGGCGCTTATCCGATAAAAATTTTTGTGATCTTCAATCAGAATAATGCCGTCGCCTTTTTCTTCAGCCGAATAAAGATAAATATTCTGGGCAAGTTCGATAAAGACTGAAAAAATTTTTTTTATAATCCCCGGTTCTTCTCCTTTTTCCGACAGCACCGTCTGAATATTCTGCATTAGAGCCGAAAAAAGGCTGTCTGAAAATAACCCGTTGAAAATAAAAAAAATATTTTTTTCTTTCATTTTTGAGTAATGATCAAAGAGGTTATAATTTTCCACATCAGCTCCTTTCGGTTCGGGTACAGTCTTTTAACACAGGCTTTATCCTGTTTTTGAATGATTTATAGCATAAACTGATTTTCGGTTGCAACGCTTAAAAAATTCATTTATAAGTTGACCGTTGCCGGCAGATTGAAAAATCTCTTCCAAGCCTCGTTCTCACGCGCGCCGCGCGGGAACAAGGCACAAAGGCAGTTTCCGATCTGCCGATGGCGGATATTATACCAATTCGCTTTCAAAGATCGGCCCGGCTTAAAACAGATTCAGATCGTAAAGCGCCCGGCTTAAAACACCCGGCTTAAAACAGATAAACCGCTTGAACCGCCTGTAAAGCGATTTTTCAAATCGCTTAAACCGCTTGAAAAGCGGTTTTACGGAGAACTTTCAGATGATCGTAAAGCGGTTTTTCAAACCGCTTAAACCGCTTAAAAAGCGGTTTTACGGAAAAGACCGATATTTGAAAGCGAATCCGTATTAAAGATGAAATGACATTCCGGCAGAGGAGTTTTCACACAGGAAAGCGGCTGTCATACATCACAAAAATCAGACAGTTTCAAATGAAACCCCGGTCATACATGACAGGGCTGTTCAAATCAACACATATCAATATTGAAGGAAATTTTAAGGGACCCGGACATGAAAAACATACTGAATCCGAGAGCAGGGACATGGGGGGAAAATATGACAATCAACAAAAAAGTCAATCTCCTTATTATCACAGGATTATTGGCTGTCGGCATACTGGCTGTCGGCATATCAACTTATGCTTTAAAAAAAATGGGCAGAGAGGAAATACAGTCCTTTAAATCTGCGTTGCTGGATGTGAAAAAACAGACGCTGAAAAATCTGGTGCAGAATGCTTATGTCGTGGTAGAAAGCAATTATAAGAATGCACATGACCCCGAAAAGCTGGCTGAATATTATGAACAGCATCTCAAAAATATTATCAAAATTGTTTATGATACTGTTGAAGCCGCGTATCTTATGGAAGATCAGCCGGAAGAAGTCAGAAAGCAGATTGCCGTAAGAACTTTAAAAAACATCAAATATGATAAGACCGGCTATATCTGGATCACGGATACAAAAGCCGACGTGCTGATGCATCCGACTCATCCCGATATGGAGGGTAAAAATTTCTCCGAACTCCGGGACCCGAACGGCAAGCGTCTTTTTAACGACATGGTGAAGCTTTGCGAAGAAAAAGGGGAAGGAACCCTTGATTATCAGTGGCCCATGCCCGGAGAAGAAAATGCAAAAAATAAAATTTCATACATCAAACTTTTCCGTCCCTGGGGCTGGATTGTGGGAACCGGCGTCTATATGGAAGTCGCGGAAGATGTGATCCGGGAGAATGTCAAAGCTGTTATCAATACGCTGAAATACGGTGCGGACGGCAAGGATTATTTTTATATTTTCAGCACAAAAGACCGAAAAATGTTGCAGCATCCCAAACCGGAGCTTATCGGGACAGACATCAGCGATCCGGTTTACACAGACCCGACAGGCAAACATATTCTGCTGGAACAGTTGAATATCGCGTTGGAACGGGGAGAAGGATTCTGTGAATACAAATGGCCCAAGCTGGGGAAAAACAAGCCGGTATCCAAGATGACCTTTTTAAAAGCCTTCAAACCGTGGGACTGGGCTGTGGGCACCGGCGTTTATATAGATGACATGGAACTGGCGGTCGCTCAGAAGGAAAAGGAAGTTTCCCGGATGATTTCCTCGCAAATCCTTCAGTTTACGGTCATGATTGCCGCGGTTCTCCTGTTTTGTATGCTCATTGCTTCCCTGCTGATTTCAAAGCATATTGTGCATCCGATCCGGGAGGTGATTGAGGGATTGAAAGACATTGCCCGGGGCGAGGGAGACCTTACCAGACGGATTGCTGTCAATTCCGGGGGCGAACCCCGGGAACTGGCTGACGGCTTCAACGCGTTTATGGACAAGCTTCAGCTTATGATTGTGCAGGTCAGCGGAAACGTAAACCGTGTGAACGCCTCATCTGCAAGGTTGGACGCTATTTCCGGGGAAATGGCTGAAAAAGCCGATCATATGCGTATCCGCTCCGTGACCGCGGCAGAGGCAAGCGAAAACACGGCAGGCAATATCCGGAATATGGCGGCTGCCGCGGAACAGGTCAGCGCACAGATCGCCTCGGTGGTGTCTGCGGCGGAAATTTTTTTTCACAAAATAAAAACCATCGGTGCTTCAACCGAAGATGTATCCGAAAACATCAGCGCGGTGGCAAGCGCGACAGAACAGATTTCCGGCTCTGTCAATACCGTTGCCATTGCCATTGAAGAAATGTACGCCTCGCTGAACGAGGTGGCGAAAAATTCCGGCAGAGCCGCGCATGTGACCGGCGAGGCTTCGGAAAAAGCCGATCAGACATCCGAAATCGTCAGCATTCTGGGCGAGGCTGCCAATGAAATCGGCGAAGTGGTGGACCTGATTAACGGCATTGCCTCCCAGACCAATCTGCTGGCATTGAACGCCACCATTGAGGCCGCGGGCGCGGGAGAAGCCGGAAAAGGTTTTGCAGTGGTGGCAAATGAGGTCAAAGAACTTGCCCGGCAAACCGGCAGAGCCACGGAGGTGATTCGCGGAAAAGTCAAAAGTATGCAGAAAAACACAGAGGCGGCTGTCCGAGCCATCGAAGTGATTGTAAAGGTTATCAGCGAGATCAATACCATTATGAACACCATTGCCTCGGCAGTGGAGGAACAAACCGCATCCACCAATGAAATTTCCAAAAGCATTGCTGAAACCGCATCCAATTCCAATTCTGTATCAAAAAATGTGCTGGAAGCTGCCCAGCGGGCATCTGAAACTTCAAAAAATGTGCAGGAAGTGGTTCAGACAGGAAAGGAAATTTCCTACAAATTAGATGAAGTGTCGCAGGCAGCGCTGATAATTGCCAAAGACGCTGCCGAGGCTTCGGCAGGCACGGAAACGGTGTCGGAAAATGTTTCGCAGGTGAATGAAGCCGCCGATGTCACTTCCCATGACGCGGCGCAGACCCGGAAACAGGCGGAAGACCTTGCCCGTCTTGCGAATCAGCTTCAGAAGATTGTGGGACATTTCACTCTGTCTGCAACCACGGCCGAAAGAAAATCTTCAGACACGGATGCGCCGGCAGAGGCTTTTATCAACATCAGGCAGGAAAATATTTTTTCCGAAACGCGGATCGCGGCGCAGACAGATGAAACAAACCTGAAATAAATTTCGGGGCTGAAAATCTGTCCCCGAAATAAATTTCGGCGTGCTTCAGCTCTGAGACGGGGGATTTATCCCCCGTTTCTCTGTCAGCAGAAAGGTATTTGAAAAATATGAGAATTCTTGTTACAGACGATCAGGCGACGATAAGACATGCCATGTGCCTGATACTGAAAAGACTGGGTTTTACGGATATTGTGGAAGCCGATGACGGATACAGCGCGCTGAACCAGCTTAAAAAAGGAAAATTTGATCTGATTATTTCAGATGTTCACATGCCCGCGCCGGTTCCGGGCGCGCCGGCAAAGTCCGGCCTTGATCTGCTGGAAGCCGTGAGGCTGGACCCGAAATTTAAAAAAATTCCTTTTCTGATTGTCAGCAGCGATGCGGATATGAAAACAGTTGTAAAGGCAATGCAGAGAGGCGTAAACGGCTATATTATCAAACCCTTTACGGAAAAATCGGTCAGAGAAAAACTCAACATGCTGGGATTTAAAACCCGTGATCCGGAACCGGAACCCGAGCCTCAAAAAAACTTGCAAAAGGAAAAGCCTTCCGCGGTGGGATCGGACAAAGATTTTCTTGTAACAAAGTTTTGAAATGAAATTATAGTGATCCACTTTTGGTTTTTTACGGCATATTTTCTGCATATATTCCGTATTCTGTATTCCGTTTTCGGACATATGTCTGTGTGCGTCTGTGTGTGTCTGCGGCAAAAAAACAAAAACGGATCAGTATAAAAATTTTCGCTGCGCTCCCCGTTCTTATTCTTATTAAGATGATAATAAAATGACGCACTCCGGAATGGATGCCGTCAGGTAGTGGGAACTGATCGTATTGTATGAAAAACTCAAAGTTATGGTGGTCTCCGACAAAGAGGCATCCCGCCGTTTTATCGCCGGAATTGTTTCAGATATTCCCGGCACCGAGGTCATTGACACCGCTGCCGGCGGCAGAATCGCGCTTGCCAAACTGCGGAGATTTCCCACAGACTTGGTTCTTCTTGATTTTGAAATGTCCGGCGCGGACAGCGGACTGAATACAATGAAAAAAATCAGAGAGGCACATCAGGATGTGGAAGTGCTGATCGTCAGCACTGCAACGGGGCAGTCTCAGCCCTGGCGGGTGGATGAAATTGTGGCGGCTCTGGAAGCCGGCGCGATTGACTTTGTACCCAAGCCTTTGGAATCAAATGAAAATACCATCAGAGAATTTCGGCTTCGCCTGCTGACGATTCTGGGACTGCTCGGCGCGCGTCGGAATTTCCGAATCGCACGATATCCGAAGGAATTGCATGTTCCGGCTTCGGAAATGACTGATTCCGGTCCCGGATCGGAAACAGTGGCGGAAAAATACGTTTCAGCGCGTGCTTTCAGACATAAAAGCCGGATGTCTCCGATTGAAGTCATTGCCATTGCCGTATCCACCGGCGGCCCCAACGCCCTTGCCAAAGTGATTCCCCTGCTGCCTGAAAATCTCGGTGTGCCGGTTCTGGTTGTTCAGCATATTCCTTCACCTTTTACAGCCTCTCTTGCCGCCAGCCTGAATATGAAATCAGCGATAAGGGTTCGGGAAGCCGCCGAAGGCGAAGAAGTGATGCCGAATACGGTATATATCGCGCCGGGAGGCAGACATACACTTGTCCGAAAGGAAACAGGCAAAGAAAACAGCCTGCCGGTCCGAAGGTATATCCGGTTAAGTGACGATCCGCCGGAAAACAGCGTCCGTCCTTCTGCGGATGTTCTGTTCCGGTCTTTGCCGGATGCGTATAAAGGCATACTTTCGGTTATTATGACAGGCATGGGAAGCGACGGAATGAAAGGCGTCCGCGCCATGAAACAGAAAGGATGCTACTGTCTGTCTCAGACCGCGGAGACCTGCACCGTTTACGGAATGCCGAGAGCGGTTGATGAATCTGACCTCTCTGACGAAAAAGTGCCGCTTGAGCGTCTGGCGAATCGAATTATCAGCCTGATTGAAGACTGAAGATTATTTTGCCACGAATGAACACAAATTGAAGCACGAATTTTGAAACACGAAAACCGCGAAAGAAAAGAAATACACGAAAGCTTTTAAGAAGAATTTCATCTTGTTCACAATTTTCTTGTTACAATTTTCGTGCTTCAATTTGTGTTCATTCGTGGCTAAAAAAAAGGAGATTTCATGCCCCTTCGTATCTGTCATCAGGAGTTCCGGCTGCTGCGGGATTTTGTCGAACAGGAATCCGGGGTTTCTCTGGGGGAGGACAAGGCATATCTGATTGAAAACCGGCTCTCTAAATTAGCAGCGGAGAGCGGATGCAAAACATTCGGCGAATTTTATCTCAGGCTCACAGCCTCCCCGCTTTACGATAAACTCCGGGCATCCGTGATTGACGCCATCACCACCCATGAAACGCTCTGGTTTCGTGACCGCCTGCCTTTTAAAATTCTTGAAGAACAGATACTGCCCGAATTTCACAAAGAAATCAGAGCCGGGAAACGCGGCACTGTAAAGATATGGTCCGCAGCCTGCGCCACAGGACAGGAACCTTATTCCATTGCCATGGCAGCCCTTGATTTTTATATCAAAAACGGATACACGGAAACGGCATGTTGCCGACAGACTCAGATTCTTGCCACCGATATTTCCGCCGGAACCCTCTCTTTTGCGACAGCGGGAAAATATGACGACAATACCATATCCCGGGGACTGCCGCGCTTTTATCTGGAACGCTATTTCCAAAAAACAGGAAATGAATGGGTATTAGATGACAGAATAAAAAATATGGTGACATTCAGGCTTTTTAATCTCAAAGACCCGGCATCGGGCATCATCGGACCTTTTGACATTATATTTCTCCGCAATGTTATTATCTATTTCTCAGAAACATTCAAAAAAACACTGCTGAGTCGGATAGCCCGTATTCTCAATCCCGGCGGATACTTATTTGTCGGGACCGGAGAAACGGTCGGCGGATATTCCGATGCGTTCAGCCTGCTGGAAGTGGAGGGAACGGTCTTTTATCGTCTGAAAAACTGATTCTTTCATTATTCTCTTGATTCTCTCCGGTGTTTTATGGTAATTAACTGAAATATCAGAAGGGAAATTGAAAGATATTATATTTGCATAAAAAATATAATATCAGGACTCAGACGATTGCCTGCAACGCGCCTGCGGCTTTGATTGAAAACCCTTTTGAGAAGATGATGTTAAGAGATTTGACAATTTTCAAAAACTTGTCAAACCTTCTTAATTCGGAACCGAGAAAAAAATAAAAAAACCGAGGAGGAAAAATGAAGATGTGGAAAAAACTGACGGTACTGATTATCGCAGGATTTCTGGCGTTGCCTTTGGCTGTCAACGCCCAGGGGTTCAAACTGAAGGACCGGGACTTCACCATCGGCGGAAGCGGCACAACTGACAAAAAACTTGATAACAGCACGGCTTCCGTAGAAGCTGCCATGGGATACTTTATCAGAGACAACGTAGAACTTACGGTTCGGCAGGGCCTTGCTTTTTCCGATTTGGAGGGCAAAAGCAACTGGAACGGCTCCACCCGTGCGGCAGCGGATTATTATTTCAAAATGCCTGCCCAGAGCCGTTTGAACTTGCTGAATCCTTATGCAGGTATCAATTTTGGCTATCGCTACGGTGATACCACTGACGAAATGTACATCGCAGGGATAGAATGCGGCGTTAAATATTTTGTCAATTCAACAACCTTTATATCAGGAAATCTCGAATATCAGTTTCTGTTTGAAGGATTGTCTGAAATAGACGATGTTTTTGATGAGGGCGGTTTTCTTTATGCAGTCGGCGTAGGTTTCAAGTTTTAAAGCTATGTGAGAGGTCAGGGGTGAGAGGTCAGAGGTCTCAACCCCCTCACCTCTCACCCCTAACCTTACAATTATGACAGAAGCAGAACTCAAAGAAAAAATAGAGGCATACACACGTTCCTTTCACCGGACAAAGGTGAAGATCTGCCGGGACACCACTCAGTTTATGGACATTTCAGCAGAAGATGTTCTGGAATTGGAGGGGCGTTATTATTTTATTCAGGGAGAGGCGGTTGAGGGGCGATTCGGCCTTGACGAGGAGCCGAAATTCTGGGTAAAAAAAGCCATTGATCTTGAGGACGGAAGCAAAAAAATTCTCAAGCTGGTGTTTTATGAATCTTTTACCATGTCGCTGGGGGATTTCAGTATTGAGTGTTTCCGAAGCCCCCGAAAAGAAAGCAGGGTGCTGAAAAAAATAGGAAATGATCCGGATTTTATGCACGGCTGTACGCTGACGGATGCAGTAGGGAATCCGGTCCGTGTGATAGATAAAATTCCGGGATCGCCTTATTACAACATGATTAACAATCTCAAAGCGGATCATGAAACCTATTTTTACGAGCATTTTCCGGCTATTTTTGAAAATATCATCGGATGTATCCGGGCAATCGGAAGGCTGCATCATATAGGAGAAATTCACGGCGATATTCGGAATGACCATATTTTCATTGACCGGGAAAGCGAAAGATACAGATGGATTGATTTCGATTATACTTATGAATGGTCGGAAAATCGTTTCGGCGTTGATATGTTCGGACTTGGGAATATCTTGCTGTTTACCGTCGGAAACGGCTTTCATCATTTAAAGGAAATGTCCGCGTGTGCGCCTGAAGGCATGAAACTCCGGGTCTGTCTGGAACCCCGGGATCTTTCTTTGTTTTTTAAGCACAGGATCATCAATTTGAAGAAGCTTTTTCCCTATATTCCCGAAAGCCTGAATCATATTCTCATGCACTTCTGCGTGGGCGCCGAAGTTTTTTATGAAAACGTACAGGAACTTTTAAACGATATCATGCTATGCAAAACGGATCTGAATCTTTGAAATGTCCCTTTACCAGCCGAAATGTAAAGGGACAGGAATATGATGTGCTGGTCGCGATTGACCAGTCCGAAAATGCCTTAAAAGTGGCAGAATATGTCGGCAAAATGATGCGTTCCCACCCGACCGTCCGGGTCACGATTCTCAACATTATCAGGCCGCCGTCGCCGGATATTATGCCGGACCGGGAAGAACGGCTGATTTATGTGGAAAAGAAGCGCAGCGACGTCAATGCGCTGATAAACAAAGCACGGGGGATTTTAATGTCCTTCGGCATTCCTGAAACGCAGATATTTACAAAAATTCAGGTCTGCGAAGAGCCGGTCAGCGTCGCCGATCAGATTCTCCTTGAAAAAAGGGAATGCGGTTACGGAACCATTGTGGTGGGCAAGCGGGGCATGAGCAAAAAAGAGGAATTTCTTTTCGGAAGCGTTTCCCGCAAGATTGTCCGGGAATGTCAGAAAAGCGCGGTGTGGGTGGTGGTATAAGAACAGTCATAAACCGTTATCCCTCTCAGACAACTGCTCTGCATATACAAAAAACAATGTTTGAAAGCGAATCGGTGTGATGCTGAAACGGCGGACACGCTTCGCTTTGTCCGCCTTACAACTACAACAGACTACAACAGACATGTAGGGTGGACAAAGCGAAGCGTGTCCACCGTTTTTTTTCCGCAACATTTTCGTTTGGCGGACTTCGCTTTGTCCGCCCTGCAATATTACGGGGTGTACACCG